>JAYUBV010000504.1:0-4206 GCA_043740655.1 Pseudomonadota bacterium
TCGGGCCCGATTTTGGAACGCATCGATCTCTACGTACCGCTCCAATTTTCTCCCGCCGGAGAATTAACGGGCTCGAGCCACGCAGAAATCCAAACCCGGGTGAATCGCGCGGTGGGCGTGCAAGCCCAGCGATACGGAAACGCATTCGTTCGTAACGGAGATGCGGATCGCTCCGCGTTTCCGGAAACGTTTGTCCTAGGCCCCGAAGAACAACGGTGGTGGAACGATCAAGTTCTTCCCCAAGCGGAAAATCACCGCCGCCTCGACAAACTGATGCGCGTTGCGCGCACCATTGCCGATCTCGAAGGCGAAGAAAGGATCTTAAAGTGTCATTTGCAGGAAGCTTGGCTGTTCCGTTGTATTCCCCCGCAAGCCGGTGGGTGGCATTAGACACCGTCTTGGCGGCGCTCTTTCAGACGTCGTGCCTGCTCTGCGAGAGCCCAGCCTGGCCGACCCGGTTTTGTCGAAAGGGGCACGCGCTGGTGCAGTTGCCCGACGAGCTCTGCCTGTGGTGTGGCGAACCGCTACCCGCGGAACTTTCCGCCTGCGGGCGCTGCGAAGGGGGAGGGAAGTACTCAATCCCTACCCGAAGCCGGTTTGTCCTCACCGATGAAGCCACCGCGCTGATCCACCGAATTAAGTACGACTCATTTCCCGAGCTGCTTGAACTTCTGATGCCCTTTCTAACGGACTGGGACCCCTTCCACGACGTCGCCGACGATCTGGCGGCCTTCACCCTGGTGCCGGTCCCACTGCACCCCGACAAGCTGTGGCGGCGCGGATTCAATGTCCCGACGTTGCTCGCTTTGCGGCTGGCGGAGGCGTGGGGGTTACCGGTGAGCTTTGGACTAAAACGCGTACGCGAAGGGGAACGCCAAGCGGGGCTACCCCGCAAAGAGAGACTAGGAAACTTGAAGGGGGCCTTCGCCTGGGAAGGGGAGGTGCCGGCAAAGGTGCTGCTTATCGACGATGTTTATACGACCGGCGCCACGCTGGAATCCTGCGCGGCCCCGGTGCGTAAAAAAGGGGTCAAAGAAGTGCGGGCACTATCGGTGTTCCGCACCCCTCTCAAGGTTTAATGCAGCGAGTGCTGGAAGTTGGTCAGCACGAAGTTGACCGCCGCCACCGCATCCACGCGGCCACCGCCGCATTTGTTGTTGTAGCCATCACCCACCGGAATCGCCGACATGACGAGCGCTTCCGTGGCTTGCGCCGGAGTGAGGTCGGGTTTCGCCGTAACCATCAAAGCGACCACGCCCGCTATACTCGGCGTAGCCGACGACGTTCCGCCGAAACTCTTCGTGTAGTTCTTGCCATCTTTCGAGAGGCTTGGCATTTCGCTGGGTCCGCAGACTTCGGGCTTCACCAAACCAGCGTCGTCGCCCTTGGCGTAGGAGAAGTCCTTGTACTCTTCAACCTTTTCCCAGGTGACCGGGCCGGTGCTGGAGTAGCTACGAAGTTTGTCGTCTTTGTCGGTGGCGCCGATGGTAATCATCGACGTCAGACCGCCCTTAGCGACGCTAGCGTGGTGCCAGGCCGGAGGATTGGTCGCCGGGGCGCCAATGTTGCGAGGGGCGTTGTGCGAACCCAGGTTACCGGCCGAGTTGACGTGGATAATTCCACCCTTCAATTCGACTTCACCCAGGCGGCGCCATTTGGCGTACGAGGGGCTAGTGCTTGGTTTGGCGCTCAAAGACATGCTGATTACTTGTGCGCCGTTCGCCATCGCGTACTGGATGGCTTCCCACGTATTGCTCTCGAACGCGCTTCCGCCCGTTCCGCAGCAGCTCTTCAGGATCATGACCTTGGTTTTCGGCGCGATGCCGGTAAGCGTTCCGCCCGTACCCATGCCGGCGACGATGCCCGCCGTCTGCGAACCGTGTCCGTGCGTGTCCTTCACGTCGCCGTCTTTGCCTTCGAAATTGTAACCGTGGACGTCGTCGACGTAGCCGTTGTTGTCATCGTCGATCCCGTTGCCCGGGATTTCGCCCTTGTTGATCCAAACATTCGGCGCGAGGTCGGGATGCTCAATCGCGGCACCGCTATCGATGACCGCCACCAGCGTTTTCTGACCTTCGTTACCGGTCGCCCACACCGTAGGCGCCGCGAGACGCGTGGCCGCCCACGAAACATCGTAGTCTTCCGACTCTTCTTGTTGTTCTTCGTTCGCGGCGGTGGGAGGAAAGGTCTCCCCACCTTCGCGCTCGGAATTCGGCACCGTCGATTTACGGTGGCCCTTCATCCGCTTAGCGGGGATGAAACCTGTTCCGTTGTCGTTCATTTCACCGACGGGTAGTTCTTCGTCGAGCGTGAGGGCTTCGATGCCACCGGCATTCATCGCCAAGACTTGCGTCAGCACCTTCGCGTTGGCTTTCACCATCAGCGAGTTAGTTCCCCACAGTACGCGGACTTCGTCCACCCCTTTGCCTTTACGGGCACCGAAGTAGTTACGAAGCGGAGCGGTCTGCGCCAGAGTCATCGCCTTCAGCTCTTGCGCGAGGTAAACGCCGGTGCGCATTCCCTTCGGCGTGTGAGCGACGATGGCGTCCAGATCGCGTTTGTCGTTAAAGTGAATGACGGAACGAATGACTTCTTTCGAACCATTCGAGCGCAGTTTAACGGCCAGTTTCGGGTCCACGAAAACAGCTGAAAAAGCCTGTCCAGTGAACAACGCTAACGTAACAGCAGTAATAATAGATTTAGTATTCATGAATCCCCCGTACATTCGAATCTTACAAACGGCGGGCGAACACAACGTAAGGCGGGGTCGAAGTCGTTGAAACCCTAACAAAAATTAACTTGCGGTGAGTTGAACGCAACGTAGCAAATTTAAGTAGTTAGCTTTTGGCGCGAAAGCGCCAAAAGCGTGTCCTGAGCCTAAAGGGCGAAGGATCTCGTCGACCTAGCAGAGCCGTCCGCAGAAGCAAAACCGCGTACGAAAATAAAAACCCCCAGCCTGAGTAGGACTGGAGGTTTTTGAAGTTGTTTACTCGTCAGCCACTTGGCCGGAACCGCTTAGGGACCGGTTTTGTTTACCGGGCTCCGCGCGGTCCGGAGCTATACCGCGACAATCGACTTGCGAGGTACGGTCGACTTTTCGTCACCGTCGTCCTGCGCTTGCGGGACGTTCTTCGCCCATTCGAACGGATTGTTCACTAAAGCGTAGCTTAAGACTTCGTGCAATTCGGTAGCAATCATGAACGTGCACTTCTTCTTGAGACGCTTGGGAACCTCTACGAGATCCTTCTGGTTGCGGAACGGTATGATGATCGTCTTGATGTTGTGCCGTAACGCCGCCAGAGTCTTCTCTTTGAGACCGCCGATGGGGAGTACTTTTCCGCGTAGCGTGATCTCTCCGGTCATCGCTACATCTTTACGCACCGGGTTGCCGGTGAGCAGAGAGACGATTGCCGTCGCGATCGTGATACCAGCCGACGGGCCATCTTTCGGAGTCGCACCCTGCGGAACGTGAACGTGAATTTCGTTGTTGGCGAAGATGCGTTCATCGATGCCGAAGGAAGCTGCTTTGCTACGGACGTAGCTCAGTGCCGCCGTGGCCGACTCTTTCATGACGTCGCCGAGCGAGCCCGTGAGAGTCAGTCCGCCACCTTGGCGTTTCATCATCGTGACTTCGATGCTCAAGATTTCGCCACCAACTTGCGTCCATGCCAAGCCAGTCGCTACACCCACTTCATCGTAATCCCGATCTTCTTCCTTCAGTATCTTCGGAGGACCGAGGTACTTGGGAATGGAGCCTTGGTGCACTCGGATTTTCTCGAGCTTCGTTTCCGACGTAGCGACCTTGCGGGCCACTTTGCGGAAAATGGCGCCCACGTTGCGCTCAAGGTTACGAAGACCGGCTTCCTGAGTGTATTGATTGACGATTCGGGCCAGGGCCTTGTCCGTGACTTCGACTTCATTTTCCTTCAGGCCATTCTCTTCCCGTTGCTTCGCCACGATAAAGCTCTTGGCGATTTGCAACTTCTCTTCCTGGCTGTAACCCGCTAGCTGAATCACTTCCATACGATCCCGGAGCGCCGAGGGAACCGTATCCATCAGGTTCGCCGTTGCGATGAACATCACGTTGGACAGATCGTAAGGCAGATTCAAATAATGGTCGCGGAAGCTGAAGTTCTGTTCGGGGTCCAGAACTTCGAGGAGGGCCGAGGCCGGATCGCCGCGGAAATCCGGTCCGAGCTTATCGAT
>JAYUBV010000505.1:0-4195 GCA_043740655.1 Pseudomonadota bacterium
CGGAGCTTACCCAGCTCGAGCAGCAGGGCGCTGTGAATCGAAGGGCTGTCCCACCCTCTGGCGCGGACGAGCTCGTGGAACTCTTTAAGGCGTTTTTGGAGGGCGAAAAAATCCCCGTCGGCCTCGTCGGGAATCAGAAACGGGTCACCGCTCTCAATGATCTTGGCGATGGTTTCGGGGGAGAAATGGGAGCCGCCCAGCTCCTTTAGGAGTCGGCGGTAAGTCGACGTGACCAGCCCCTCGGCCTCGGCGTCCACGGGACCGGCGGCGAAGTTCGCAAGGTGCTTCGCGCAAAAGTCGGCCTCGGTCGCTTGGACTGCGTAGCTAGCCACGAGGGCTCCGAGCAAAAGGGACAGCCGCAACTTCAAGAATTCCTCCGGGGAGACATCCTGCTTACCTTAAAACGCTGATCCGTTTCTAGAGGCTAGCGGCAAGTCGCTAGAATCAAAAGCAAATGCTACAGGAACCCCTTCCCCGCAATTGACCCATTTTCTATTTCCAAAAAGTGGCACCGCCCGCTATGTCCTTAAGACATGGATAAACGGGGAACGTTTCGGTGGTTGGTGGCAGTAGCGGTAATGGCGAGTGCGGCCTACGGCCAGGGCCACGGCGGCAATACCGTGGGGGGCAACGGCGACCGGGTAACCGGCTGGTTCACCTCACTGGGGTTCGAGCTATTGACCGAGCTTGAGCGGGCGGAAAAAAACGGCCAGATGGTGATGCCCGAGTGCCCGGCGGCCGAGTTCAAGCAGGCGTTGGCCACCCAAATCGTGCTGGTCGATGCGACCAACGCCGCAATGCTAACCAATCAGTTCGGCGAGATCAAAGACATCAAAGTGGTGTGGCACGCCGAGAATAAAACTTTCCTGATTTTGTTGGACCGCGCGCTGTGGACGAAGGCGTACAATCGTAAGGAAGCCGACTACCGCATGGTCCTCCACACCTACGTACTGGCCGCGGGCAAAAGGGATCGCAATTACCTGGTCACGCGCCAAGTGAATATTCCACGCCTGATGGCGCCGCGGCCGGCGACGTTCGAGCGTCGCACGTCGCTCGTCTGGGTGCAGCCAGCAAGCGACGGTGGTTTTATTGGCGTCGGTAACGCCATCACGGTGAGCGCCGTGCTCACGAAGGATCCCAAACAACCCTTTCGCCCGTACTTTCTGCCCCACGATCACTTAGTGAAGCTCAACGCCGCGGGCGAAGAGGAATGGCGGCAGGAGCTGATTGCCCACATCCGATTTATTCTTCCCACCGACGACGGCGGTTATCTCATCCTCGGTCTGAAACGGAAGGACCCGGGTGACCCCACCGAAAGTCCCGGTGGCCGGCCCAGGCGCGAAGTGGACAAAGCGATCCGCGATCGCAACGCCTTCGCCTTCGCGGTGAAGTTGAATCGTGGCGGCGAAGCGGAGTGGAAACGTTCTTACTGCACGTACGAGACCTCCGACGGCGCCTGCGCAGAAGTGAACCTGGGCGCGTTCGAAAAACCGAACGGCAACTACGTCATCCTCAGTGCGAATTCGATCCACGAGATGGACCCCTCGGGGGCCGTCGATGGCCGCAAGATTCAACTCGTAGAAACCCACCGCCCCTTGGCGGTTGAGCCGTTACGCGAAGGCGGAGCGATCGTCGCCGGCATGAAGAATCGCAACGTACCCTACGCCATGCAGTTCAAGGCCGACGGCCATATTCTGTGGGAGCGGGAGCTCGCGTTTCCCGGCGAGCCGGGAACCATTGTTCCCACGAAGGGCGGATTTCTGCTGGGCGGCACGCGACGGCTCGAAAACGGGAACGAAGGGTCCGAGCCGATCCTGATGAAACTTGGTGTGGTGGGCGAAGAGCTCTGGCGGAAGACCATTGCCGCCCCCACGGAGCTGGGTAAGCCGCTGCTCGCTGAAGTGCCAGGGGTGCCTGACCCAAAGAATCCGAACGATAAGTTTGTCTACTCCTTAAGTCCGGTCCTAGCCGGCAAGCCGGGCGGCTTAGTGCGATCCATCGTACCCTTACCGAGCGGTGGTCTGATTGCCGCGGTCGGGCACACCGTGAAGGGGGAGGAGCGATGGTCGCTGAAAGAGCTTTCGTCCCTCGGCGATACGCTATGGGACCGCCCGGTGGGTAAAGATCCGGTGGGGATGATGGCCTACCCGGGCGACGGCGGGCTGGTCGTCCCACAGGGGGGACGGTTACTCAAGATTCGCACTACGCTGAAAAAGGGTAAGATCGACTTCTAGTGAACGCGAATTTGCTGCTCATCTTCGTTTGCCTGGGGCTTGGGCCCCTGCTCAAGCGCACGGGAAGGTTTCCCGCCACCACGTCGCAGATTTTGAATCAGTTCGTGCTCTGGGTGGCCTACCCGGCCTTAGTGTTTATCCAGATTCCCGATCTGCTCCGGCAGATTACTTGGACGTGGGCGCTGGCCATTCCCGTATCGATGGGGTGGATCCAATTCGCACTGGCATTAATTGTGTTTCACTACGGCGCAAAGTTTTTCCCTTGGAACCGGGCCGTCGGCGGGGCGCTGGTGCTGACCGCGGGATTCGGCAACACCTCTTTCGTGGGGTTTCCCTTGCTCGAGGCGTTGCTAGGTCCCGAGGCAGTACGTGTCGGCATCCTCATCGATCAGCCCGGATCTTTCTTGGCCATCTCGACCGTAGGCATTTTCTTCGCCACCGCTTTCAGTCCGCGCGGAGGAAAAAAGATCCACCCCGGCCGGCTCGCTATCAAAGTCCTCTGCTTTCCCCCATTTGCGTCGCTGCTGATAGCTATCCTGTTTGCGTTAGCCGGCGGACATTTGTCGGGCGGCGTGCGCAATATGCTGGAGAAACTTTCCGCCCTACTCGTGCCGCTCGCATTGTTGGCGGTGGGTTTTCAGCTGCGCCTCTCCCCCGCGCTGTTCAAGCGGCAATGGCGTCCACTCGCCGCGGGGCTCCTCTTCAAGCTGGTACTGATCCCGGCCTTCTTTTGGTTTCTTTACGTCGGAGTATTTGGATCACACACCTTCCTCACAAAGGTGACGCTGCTCGAAAGTGCGATGGCGCCGATGATCACCTCCGCGATCATCGCGGAGGAGTTAGGTTTCGACGCCGACACGTCGTCGCTCATGCTGGGGGTGGGCATTCCGCTGTCGCTGCTGACCGTGTGGCTCTGGAGCCTGGTCTGGGCGTTTTAGCGAATTACAAAATCGGCGATAGTAGCGCCGCGAAGCGCACGGCGGCCTTAAAGTAGTAGGGACGATCGTCATACTCGGATTCCGTCACCGCGACTGAGCGGACAAAGTCGATCTCGAGCATCTTCTCCACTTCCTTCGCGAAGCCTTCATCGGAGACGATGACGCAAATTTCGAAATTTAGACGGAAGGAGCGGTTGTCGAAGTTGGCCGTGCCCACCGCACTCAAATGGTCATCGACGAGTAACACTTTCTGGTGAACGAATCCGTCTTGGTAGCGGAACAGTCCAATTCCTCGCGGAATTGTCGATTTAAGAAAGGAAAAGGACGCCAGCCACACCATGAGGTGATCGGGCTTTGACGGAAGTAGAATCTTGATCTCCACCCCCCGCATGGCGGCGAGCTGCAACGCTGAAATAATGCGCAGATCGGGGACGAAGTAGGGGCTAGTGATCCACAGCCGCTTCTTCGCCATTAGGATCGCTTCCAAGAAAAAGAGGGCGCAGGTTTCTAACTCGTCCGCCGGTCCAGTGGGCAACGCCAGCGCCGATACTCCGGGCTCCGCGGCCTTAGCCCCCTGCCAGTTTAGTGGAGGCACCACGCCCGCCGACCAGTTCCAATCCTCCGCGAATGCCAATTGAACTTGAGTAACCGTAGGCCCCTTAAGCTCGATGTGCGTGTCGCGCCAATGGCCAAATTTGGGATCGCGGCCTAAATACTCGTCGCCAACGTTAAGGCCGCCCAGCAGTGCAATCGTTCCGTCCGCAATGACAATCTTGCGGTGATTTCGGAAATTGATCTGAAAACGGTTTTTGGCTCCTTTGCGCGTTTTGAACGGACGGATGTCCGCCACCGCGGCAATTTCAGAAATGTAGGCGCCGGGCAGCGCGCGCGAGCCGAACTCGTCGTAAAGGAAGTAAATTTTTACACCCCGTTTGGCGGCGGCGAGCAGACGTTCTTTGAAGGCCCGGCCAATCTCGTCGTTCTTAACGATGAAGAACTGAACCAGCAAATAATCCTTCGCCC
>JAYUBV010000506.1:0-1180 GCA_043740655.1 Pseudomonadota bacterium
TCCTGCGTAGCCCGATCGAGGTCGGCCTTTATCCCATCGTACTCCGATTTTAAATCCGATTGTTTCCGTTCGAGTTCCAAACGGTGGGCTAAATTATCATCGGCGTGCACGTGGCTTAGCTGATCGCGTTCTTGCTTAAACGCTTGGATAACGGCGCGGTGCCGAGCGATTTGCGATTGCAGTTCGTTTAATTGAATTCGATTTCGAGGATTTCTCGCCTTTCGGAGTTCAGAAAGCTGCGCCTCAATTTGCGTGACCGCACTCTGCTCTTCGGCAATTTTTTCATTCCACCGATCCCGCTCCGCTTTGTCCAATTTCGGGGCGCGACCCGTTCGCATCATTTCCTTTAGCTCCGCCGCTACCCGCGCCAAATCCTGCTGGACGTGGCTCGCCTCGGTCTGAAGCTTTTGCACGTCGGAGCGCTTTGGGCCGAGGTTGTCGCGGTTACGAACCAACCCCAGCTCGGTCCGAAGCAGTTGGTCCACTCTTTCCGCCGCGGCTTCTTCCTCCAGCAGTTCCGCTTTTCGTTTTCGCTCCACCGCCAAATCCTCCGGGGGCGCCAAGGTGCGGGCCGCCACGACGTCGTTTGAGGCGGGCGTAAGCGGACGCTTCACGTGAAAATACCAGGCCCCGAAGGCACAGCAGATAGCGGCAAGAAGGTAGCGCACGGTTTATTATAGAATAGAGGCCACCCATGAAGAACTACTCGTTACCCACCCCTCGTCGAATCGTCCCCTACGCCGTACTCTGCTGGGGGGTATTTCTCTTCCTCCAGTCGGGAAACTGGCTGGACGAGGCGGAGCATAGCCATACGGCCTGGTTGATGGGATCGCAGGGGCTGCGCCCCTACCACGACTTCTTCCAACACCACGCGCCGTTGCTGTGGGATATGCTCGCTCTCTTCTACCGCCTCGGCGGGCAGGGGGTCGAAGTCCTCTACTTTGGACGATTCCTCGTCCTTCTCTGCGGGGCGGCCTGCCTCTACTCGCTGTGGTCGATTACTACCGCGAACAAGTCGTTCCTCGATAAAACGGTTCCCTTCGCCCTCTCTTTTTTCCTGCTCGCCGCCTTTTCGATCGGGTTGAGCTCCACCTTCGTGATTCGGCCCGAGACTCCCGCACTGGCACTTGGCGCGCTGGCGCTGGTGATGTGGCAAAGAAAGAACCCTGCCCCACTCCAC
>JAYUBV010000507.1:0-1179 GCA_043740655.1 Pseudomonadota bacterium
CGGTGGCGTTTAAGATGGAGAGCCACAACCATCCTTCCTACATCGAGCCATTTCAGGGGGCCGCGACCGGCGTCGGTGGCATCCTGCGCGACGTTTTCACGATGGGGGCGCGTCCCATCGCCAACATGAATTCGCTATGCTTCGGATCGCCGGATTTAGAAAAAACCCGGTCGGTGGTGAAGGGCGTGGTGAAGGGGATCGGCGATTACGGTAACTGCGTGGGCGTACCCACCGTTGCGGGCCAAACGCTGTTTCACCCGAGCTATAACCGCAATCCGCTCGTAAATGCGTTCACCCTCGGTTTGCTAAAATCGGACGAAATTTTTCGCGGCTTCGCCTCGGGCGTGGGCAACCTCGTAGTTTACGTAGGGTCCAAGACCGGGCGCGACGGCGTGCACGGCGCCTCAATGGCGTCGAAAGAGTTCTCAACGGAATCCGAGCCGGATCGTCCAACCGTTCAGGTAGGCGACCCGTTCACGGAAAAGCTTTTGCTGGAAGCCACGCTCGAGGCAATGAAGGCCGGCCTCATCATCGGCATTCAGGACATGGGCGCGGCGGGATTGACCTCGTCGTCGTTCGAAATGGCCGAGCGCGCCGAATCGGGACTCGAGATCAACCTCGATAAGGTACCTATGCGCGAAACGGGCATGACGGCGTTTGAGCTGCTCTTGTCCGAATCGCAGGAACGCATGCTGCTGGTCTGTGAGCCCGACAAGCTGGAAAGCCTGCGCAAGATTTTCGATAAGTGGGAGCTGCACTCCGACGTGATCGGCCGGGTGGTCGAAGGCCATCGCGTGAAGATCGAAAAGAACGGCGAAGTCGTGGTCGATTTGCCGGTGGAACTCGTCACCGTTCCGCCCATGGCGAGCCGCCCGAAAGTAATACCGTCGGATCTAAAGCAACGCTGGTTCCTGGACCGCAACCGCCTGTTCATGTCCGGCATCGAGGCGAAGCTGGATCTGGTAGCGAGCGACCTCAATTTCGCGAGCCCCGTGCCGATTGTGCACCAGTACGATTCGATGGTGGGTAACCGCACGGAAGGGGGCACCTTCGACGACGCCGCCCTACTCCGCCTACGCGACATTCCCGGTTCGAAAACCAAGTTGGCACTGACCGTGGATTGTAATCCGCGCGTCACCTGGCTGGCCCCGCGAGAAGGTGGCCGCCGCAGTGTCGCTG
>JAYUBV010000508.1:0-13160 GCA_043740655.1 Pseudomonadota bacterium
GCCACGACGGGCGTCCGCTCAGCGTAAGCACCTTGCCGCTTGCGTACATGCCGCCGACCTTGGCGAGTTTATTCAGCAGGTAAAAGTCTTCGCCGGCTTCTTTGTCCGGAAATCCGCGCACCTCGGCGTAGGCCGCGGCCGCCACCCGCAGCGTGCTACCCACCGTCTGGAAGGCGTAGGGGGAACCGGCCTCGCGGAGCCCGCGCTCGTAGTAGCGCAGAAAGGCGTCATATTCGCAAATGGGCTGTTCGTAACCGGGCACGGGCTCGTGCACAAAGTCGTGCAATCCCACCACCGGACGCGTGCGGTTTAATCCCGCGAACGCCACGGGGCTTGGCCCCGGCGTGAAAAAGTCTCCGGGCACCCGCGCATCGGCGTCGGTAATTTCGATGTGGCCCGATTTCACTTTTTTCAAATGGAGCAGCGCTAGCGCAAGATCGCATCCAATCTTACGCGCCTGACCCACCCCCTGTTTGGCCGCAAGCTCTTGGCCTGTTGAAAAACGGTCGATCGCGACGAGCGTCACGTTTGCGTGCGATCCCACGAACCAGCGCCGTTCCCCCTCGTTCACTCGGGCCTCCGTCGGGGCGAGCTGGGGTAGGCGGTTCCACAAGTCCCCGTTAGAAAGTTTCGCGGGGTCGGGCGTAGTCGCCTTTCCGTTGATGACAACGATGACCATCGTACGCACGCTGGCCATTTTCGACGCGAACTCGACGCTTTCCCACAGTCGCGGAAAGGTGTCCGCCTCGCCGATCGCGGGGACGGCCAGCACGAAATCCCACTCCCCGGAAATCAAGTCCGCGAGTTCCGCCTCGGGCTCGGCGTACTCGTGCAAATATTTGAAGGTGGGCGTGGGGGCGTACACTAGTGGACCAGCGCGCGCACGGGCACCGAACGTATCGCCTTGTCTTCGAGTACGAGCAGCTCGTCGAGCCGCTTCTTCACCGTCTCGGAATCAAAGAATTTAAGCGCGAGATCTACGAAGATATTTTTATGCGACACCTCGGCGCGGGCGAGCCGTCCGTAAAAATTCCGCAGGTCTTCCTCAACGAGATGCTCGGAAATGAGGAGCAGCCGTTCGGCACCTCGGGCTTCGATCACGCCCGACACCAGCAGACGATCTAAGAACCTCTCCTCGCGACCGGTGCGGCAGGCCTTCATCAAAATATTCACGTACCGGTCTTCTTGGTCGGGGACCGCGGTAAGCCCCAGGCGCGACATTAGGCGGATGACCTGGTGGAAGTGTTCTAGCTCTTCCCGCGCGAAGTGGATCATCGGATCCAGTAGCGCCGTGCGATCGGGGTAGCGCACCACGAACGACATGCCCACCGCCGAGGCCTTGCGCTCGCAGCTGGCGTGATCGATCACGAACGCGGGGAAATCCGACAGTACGGCATCCACCCAGCTAAGCGGGGTAGCCGACAGCAGATTCCACTCGAATGGGGCGACTTCGGGCATGGGGGCCTAAATACCACGAAAATCGGATAAAATAAGCCTTACCTATGCTCCTTCGAAGACTCGCCGCCATTAGCTGGTTGAGCCTGGCCCCGTCCTTGGCCACGGCCGAAAAACCGGCCGATCACACCCCCAAAATAGGCGACCGTTCCTTCGAAATCGGCACGTTTCGCGGGCAGATAGTCGCCAAACGCGTGGATTTGGGAAAGCAGTTCGCGGAGGAGGTTCCCATGCAGGGGCAGGCGGGAAGCTGTTCGTCGTACGCGGCGGTGGCGCTCATGGAAAGTGCCTGCCGCCGGGCCACGAAGAAAGCGCTGAAACTGTCGGAGGCTTTGCCGGTTTTTCTGGCGGGGCGCAGTGGTTTGGAACGGACCACCGATAGCTTTAACTTTGAGCAAAGTGTAGCGAGTAGACTGTTTCCTGGCGGATCCGGCGAGATAGCGCATCCGGGAATGTCACTCCGACGTTTCTGCCGCGGGGGCATTTGCCGGGATGAGAACTTCTCGATGGATACCCATCTGAAGCCTTTGTTGGAAAAGCTAAGGGTGGAGGCCCGCGGAAAAGCGTTCACCCATGAAGAATACCTTCAGAAACTTGACGCGGCGGTGGCGGCGAGAGGACTGACCATCCGCCGCGGTGCAAATTACTACGAGTACGAGACGAAAGACCCGCAACTGCGCGAGTGCTTGGATGGGTTGGCCGAGCCGATTCACCTGGGTTCCACGTCCGCTGAGGTCATCATGGCGGTGCTAGCGCAGGGAGTTCCCGTGCTGTGCACGACTGTCGGGCATGCCGTCGTGCTAATGGGGTACCGGCTTGATCCGACGGAGCCCGACTCTGTCTACTGGCACATTCGCAACTCCCATCGATCGCGAGCCCGCTGGGGGGAGCTGTTGGAATCGGCGGAACGAGGGGCCAACCGGGAAATAACGCTGTCGGCCTGTAGAAACGTCGAGATTTTGGTTACCAAGGAAGAGGCCAAACGGTTGAAGTTGCCGCCGAGCGTGACGGTGAAAGACGATTGGGCGCCGTTCTCTTCCTCTCCGGTGAAGCGAGTTGATCCCAAAACTACTAACGTTTTCCATCCGGCGAACTATTACTCCCACATCCCGGTGCCGCCGATTCCGCCCGCCCCGCAGCCCCGTCCCGATTTGCAATCTCCTTCGCCAATCCCCAACTCAGGAAGCGGCCGATCTGCGCCCACCCCATATTGATCCGGCCGTGGCAAAAAAGATGAGCCCCGCCCCTAGCCACTGCGACGGCGTCAGCCGCTCGGCGAAGAACCACGCCGCGAAAAACGCCGCCACCGGACTTTCGAGCAGGAAGAAGAAGCTAGCGATCGAAGGCGAAATCACCCGTTGCGCGCGAATCTGGATCTGGAAACCGAGCAGGGTGGAGCCTAGGGCGAGGAATAAAATTCCGGCCACCGAAATTCCCGAAATGGCGGAGAGGTGGGGCACCGGTTCCCACGCGAAGGCGAGACCTAAGGGGATGAGGCCTGACCAAAGACTCTGAAAGAAATTAAATTCGAACGACTCTAACCGCGATGCCAACCGTCCTAGCGATAGGATCTGCACGGCCGCGCAGAAGGCGGCGGCGATGGTGAGCAGATCCCCTACGTTCCATCCATTGGCGCCGCCGTTTACCCCCATCCCGGTCATCAGCGCGGTCCCGACTAGCGCTAGCAGCACGCAGAAGATGTGGCGCCAAGTCGGAATTTGTCGGTGGATGACCGTTTCGATGATCGGCACGATGATGACGTACAAGGTCGTGAGAAAACCGCTCTTAGTAATCGTCGTGTATTTCAGTCCGTAAGTCTGGAAGAGCAGGGTAAGCCCCAGAGCAATGCCGGGCACGGCGGCGATGCGCATCGCCTGGGCGGCGGGCGTTTTCTTAAAGATCAACCAGAAGGGAAACGCGAGGAAGGCCACGATTGCGTAACGAATTACCTGCAACCAGACTGGGCTCAGCGATTCCATACCCCAACGGGTGGCGATAAAGCCGAAACCCCAAAGGCTGGAGGCTAAACAAAGTTCGGCGTAGGCGCGGCCGGTGGACATGCGCGCAACCATAGCAATGGATTACGGGGGAGTCACCGGGGCTTCGGGCTCGAGGAAAGTTCAGGCACGGGGGACTTCTTACCGCGAAATTCAGATAAAATAGGTCTTACCTATGCTTCCCTTCTTTCTGGTCCTACTAGCCCTGCCGGCTCTGGCCGAACACGCCCCGAAGCCGGGGGATTGGTCCAAGGAGACCGCCCCATTCAGGGGCCAAAGGGTGGCCAAGCACGTCGATCTCGCCAAACAGTTTTTCGAAGAGGTCCCGACTCAGGGGCGCGCGGGAACCTGCTCGTCGTACGCCGCGGTGGGGTTGATGGAGAGTGCTTGCCTACGGGCGACCAAAAAGATGAGTCCCGCCCCTAGCCGCTGCAACGGTTTAGCGGTCAGTCACCGGTGGTAGGCGCTGGCTTAACTTCGGGCTCTAGGAAAGTCTCGAGCGTGATGTGTCGAAGCAGATCCTCCCGCTTGATGAAGGCGGCGATCTCGTCGCGCTTCTCGGTGGAGACGCTACCCGCGGCTCGAATTTCGGTGGCGAACGCGGTCAGCTTGTCCGAGAGGTACGCCTTGTCCGAGGGCAACCGGTCCTTTAACAGGTAGGCGGCGTACTCGAGCGAGCTCGGCAGGTTCGCGGGGGAAATCCCTGAAATGCCTCCGGCCTTAAAGGCTGAGGTATCGCGGAGGCGAGGGGCTTTTTTCACCAGCTCCATCATGAAGCGCATATTTTCCAACGCGTGGTCCGCGTCGAGCCATTGGCGAATTTCCACGTCGTGCGCCCGCACCGGCGTGTCCCAGCGGCGGGGCGTCACGCGCACCACGCCACGCTGCACTTCGTAAGCGCCGTCGCCATCTGGCGGCACGGGAAGGGCCAAGGCACTGACATCGTAGGGGGCAAGCGATCCATCATAATGCAGCTGCAGCAGCGTTTCTTCGAGCGTAATCTTCATCTCCACCGCCCGCGCGGCGAGCATCATCTGGCGGCCGGTCACCGCCGCTACCGGAATGCTGACGTGGTAATGGGTTTCGGGCTCGTCGGTATTTTTGTGCAAGAAGCCGTGAATGAGGTCGGCGAATTTTTTTGGTTCGGAGATCGAGCCGTCCATGATGAGTTCCAACGCGGAACCGGAGCCTAGCGGACCCTGCGTGGTTTCTCCCGACGACCGTTCCCACTTTGCACTGACCGGAATTCCTTTGGCCGCGAGCGCCTGTTTGAGTGGCACCACGCTAATGTTGGAGTAGGCGGTCTTGTCGCGTGCGTTGTGTTTCAACCCAACCCAGTAAACCGGATCGATATCGAAAAGAGTTAGCGCCGTTTTCTTGCGCGAACCTTCTAGCAGGTACCCGTTCAAATTTTCTTCGGTTGCGTCCAGGAAGCGCAAGATGCTGCTGCGATCGTAGACGAGCAAATTGTCTTTGTAGGTCTGAATCGCCAAGGCTTCCGAGGCCGGATCCAGGTGAATGAGTTTCAAAATGTCGCCCAGGTGCCATAGCTCGGCGTCAAAGCCGAAGGCGAATGGGAGATTCGCTCCGTTGACCGAGACCACCGCAGGTTCGTCGTGTTCCCAGAACTTACGGTTGGTTTCGAGATTGTCGCCCAGCGCCACCCAGATGCGCCAGCAATGCGCGCGGGCATCCGTGCCCGGAAACAGGCAAAGCACTGCCAAAAAACTAATTACGAGAAGACGCCACATGAACTATTCACCCGCAGCAACAACTGACTAGACGGTATCCACGGTTGCAAGGGGTGAGCCGCGGCGGGGGAGGGTGTATTCCGTCGGTTCCCGCACAGTGCGGCCGAAGTGTGGAGACCGGTTGCCGTGAAAGGGTATCGGGGTGTCGAGTAAAGCAACGCTGGGTGGATTGTCGTCGTTGCGAGCGGAGCGAAGTAATCTTGTCGAAAAAAGTCATACCCGAATACGGCTCTGCCCAATTCAACGGGGTTGTTTCAGCCCCTACGGGGCCTCGCCACGACATTTTGAGCACTATTACGGCGTCACGCGAATGCTGACGGCATCGAGCTTTGACTGAACGCATCGGGATGAGGTGGTGAAGCTGGTCGTGCGTATCGTCACCAGAAGTTTGTTATCGATTAGTGCAGAGAAGGGAATTAACCCCGAAACCTTCATCGTATAGGTATCGACGTCGACGGTTGGCGCCGTAAAAATCCAGTCACGGCGGTTCTGGTCCCAGACCGCCATCTTGAATCCCCCGGGTGATGCATTAGTCGTGAGGCAGCCGCCCAGTCCGTCGTAGGTCGTAGTGTTTCCGGTTCCGGTCACTACGACGTTGATGTCCGACGGGGTGATGTTGGGTGAAGGCAGGTTGTAGAAAACGGAATAGGCGAGGTGCAATCCCGACGCCGCCGGAAGCTGACGGGGACTCACTAGATCCGATATTTCCGTCATGGACGACCCAGCGTAACCCATCGGAGGATTGAGTCCTTCCAGCACGGCGAACGTGACCGGCGAAGAGTTGGGATCCCCCGAGGTCCCCCAGTAAGCTTTGAATACCGAAAGTGAACCGATTTGGGGGGTGCAAATGGAAACCCGGTCCTGGGTTGCGGGGGGGAGGACAGAGTATGAGGCAACTGCTTTCACCGTCGAGGTCGAGGCGGTATTAAAATCCACCGTCGCCAGACGATAGATCTGTGGGGGAAAAGGGGCCTGGAAAAGTTGTCGGATAGACGAGGCCTGGGAAACCGAAGCGCTTTGAATACCGAGAATCGTCGCGGTATAGGCCCCTCGCCCAAGGGTGACCGAAACTCCCCCTTGGGTTAGCTGGGCGAAGGTCAGGGGAAAGAGCACCGTACCGCCTAGATAAAGACAGGAAACACTGAGAGTCGCCGTATCCAACGAATCCTTGAGCGAATTGGGCACGGGGCCCGTCAGGGCTAAGGCGTAATACTGAAAAGTATCGATGGCCGGCCCCGGCCGTTTTGCGGAGTCCGAAGCGGGAGGGGGCACTATTTCGCCGGGGTGGAGCTTAAATGAAATTTGACGCGGGGCAATTGTGAGGCTGCAGCTAAGAACCAGCGCGGAGATTGCAGAAAACGAAAGACCGGCCACGACCAGTCCTAACCTCGACCCCATTCTTCCCATCGCTGGCCAGTCTATCAGAAGGCGAGTTTAGAGGGGTAGTCACCGCCCGGTAATTACAGCGGCTAAAGGAACCGCAAAAACCGGCCGATACGTTGTTTGGTATGACCTATCGCAGACAACCACGCATTCCCGTCACGACCCTCTCCCGGACGTTACAGCCCGAGGTTGAGGTCGGTGGCGATCGTTATCCGGTTCGCAATATCAGCGAGGGCGGGTTGGGCATTTGGGTGCCCGAGCCGATGCCCGCGGTGTTTAAGAATGGCGCGACCTGCGGTTTCCGTTTCCACTGGTCGAAGAAAGAAGTGTTTGAACTAGAAGCGCGCGTACGGCACCACGGGGCACCTCGTTTGATTGGCCTCGAGTTTATCAAGATCACGGACGAGCTACGGCACAAGCTGTACGAGATGTTGCAGCCGGCGAACTTCGCGATCGGCATGAAAGAAACACAGGCGCCGACGGAAGATCCTCAGTCCGGTTTCGAGCGTTCGATATACGAAAGTCCGAGCGGTGCCATCCTCACTTTGTGGGTGCAGCTCGGTCCGCAGGTCATCAAGCGTTTGCACCTTGAGTGGAATGGTCAGTTTGTGGCGCGTACGCTACAGGAACCGCCGGAAGCGGGCTTCTGCGACGGTTCGCCGTTTTTAGACAATCTCACTGGCACCTCCGCGATGGTGAAGAACACGAACGCCAACACCGCGAGCGACGAAGACAAATCCAAAATCTTCGAACAGGCGTCGCAAATCCTAATCGCGTTAGATCCCCCGATTCCATCCAACAAGCTGTGGCAATTTCTCGTCTCCGGCGAGACCACCCAGCTCCTCGACCCCAAAGCTAAAGTCGGCAAAAAGACTAAGGCGGCGTAGGGCGATAGCCCCTAAGTCAGGGTCCTTTCCGTCTCGGCGCAAATCGGTTGTCCGGGGTTTTCTCTTTGAAAGATCACAGAGGCGGCAGGAGTAAGATTTGGGGGGACTCGACTGCCCACCGCCATCTGGACTGTTAAAGACGTTTCAAAAGAGAAACGGTTTCTAACGAGGATGATGCGTCAAGTCAACGGTCTTTAGGTTTTATTTACTTTGATGAGGCGGTGCGGGGGTCAAAGGCATCGCGGACGCCTTCGCCAATAAAACCAAGCAGCAGTAATGTAAGGAAAAGACTAAGGAAAGGGAACAGGGCCAGCCACCAGCTCGATAGGTTCTCTTTCCCCTGACGGAGCAGCTCGCCCCAGCTGGCGGTGGGGGGCGGAAGCCCTAGACCTAAGTAATCCAGGGCCGCTAGGCTACCGATAGCCGCCGATAGGAGGAAGGGCGAAAAGGTCAGAATGGGGGTCAGCGAGTTGGGCAGGATGTGGCGCCGCAGGATCCAGACCGGCCCTCCACCCAGCGTTTTGGAGGCCGCCACGAACTCCTGCTTACGAATCTTGAGCACCTCCGCCCGCACGTAGCCGGAGAGCCCAATCCAGCTGAACGCCACCCAGATGACCGCGAGCAAAAACAGGGAGGGTGGTACCAGGCTTAGCAAAAAAAGAATTAGGTACAGCACCGGCAGTGCGTTCCAGATTTCGATGAGGCGTTGCCCGATAAGGTCCACCTTGCCGCCTAGGTACCCTTGGGTGGCGCCGATGATAAACGCCAGTACCACGGTGAAGACCCAGCAGATAAGCGCAAAGACCATCGAGTTGCGGAAACCGTAGATCAAACGGGTCAGCAGATCGCGTCCGCGATCGTCGGTGCCCAGCCAGTTGTCCGGCGTTGGCTTGGTCGGTGGTGGATCCTTGAGATCGTTGGCCGAGGCGTCGGGGTGGTGGCGCACCGCCGGAAAGATCGCCCAGTTGCCACCGTCTTTATACGCCGGCGTTTTCACCAACGCTTTGAAGTCCACTTCCGTGCGTACCTGCTCACCAAAAATCTTGGCGTCGTAATGTTTGAACAGCGGGAAGTAGAGGTGGTCCTGGTACTTGAGTACGAACGGCCGGCTGTTGCAGAGCAGCTCCGCGAACAGTGTAATCAAAAACACCGCGGCTAACCCCACGAATGAATAGAACGCGCGTCGGTTGTTGCGGAAATGGCGAAGCCGCTTCAGCGTGACCGGGTGGAGTTTTGGGAAAACGTTCGTCACTAGTTCCTTACGCGAAATCAATTCGCGGATCCAAAAGCACGTAGGCGAAATCCGACAGTAGATTCCCTACGATGTGCAGCAGACTCAAAATCAAGATATTGGCGAGCACGATCGGGTAATCGCGCCGTAGGATGCTCTCGTACGAAAGCCGGCCCATGCCCTGGAGGCCGAACACGGTCTCAAGTAACACCGATCCGGAAAAAAACACCGACAGCCACTGCCCCATGCCGCTTGCGATCGGCAGCAGCGCATTTCTCACCGCGTGTCGCCACACGATGGTCCTTTCCGTTAAGCCCTTCGCCCGCGCCGTTAGCACGTAGTCCAGTTTCAACTGATCGAGCAGCGAGTTCTTCATCAGCAACGTCACGCTGGCTAAGGAGCCGATCACCGAGCACAAAAGCGGCAGCGTCAGGTGATAGAGAAAATCGCCGACCTTTTGGAAAAAGCCCAGTTCCTCAAAATTATCCGACGTCAGCCCCTGCGCGGGAAACCAGTCGTAAAAGCTGCCGCCGGCGAAGAACACGATGAGCAGTACTCCCAGGGCAAACGACGGTACGGAGTAGAGCAGGAAGAGAATCGACGAGCTAACGGCGTCGAAACGCGATCCGTGTTTCACCGCCTTACGGATGCCTAACGGGACGGAGATCAAATAGACGAGAAAAAAACTAAAGAACCCCAAGGAGAGCGACACGGGCAGGGCACGGGCGATGAGCCCCGACACCGGTTCGCCGTAGTGGTACGACTCGCCCAGATCAAGAACCAAGATCTTCCCCATCCATTTCACGTAACGGGTCAGGATCGGTTCATTGAAACCAAAGTACTCGATTAGCGCCTGCCGCTGCTCTTCCGTCACCTGCGAGGAACGATCCGCCCCCGACTCCCCGGCACTCGCGTGCTTCCACTCCGCTAGTGTCTGCTCCACCGGCCCGCCGGGGGAGAGCTGCACCAGGCAAAAGCAAATGAGCGTAATCCCGAGCAACGTCGGAATGGCGTAGAGCAGCCTCCTTAAGAGGTAGTCTTTCACGAGATCGGTTCGCCCTTGGCCATGGCGGCCCGAAGCTTTTCGTCCTTGGCCTTATCCAGCCACCAATACTGATAAGCATCGCGCCAGTTGCTGTAGTTGAAGTAGCCCTTGCCCGGAAACGAGAAGCGGTTCCAGTAGCCCAGCCGCGTGAACATCGCCTCCGTCGTGAACAGCATCGGCTGGTCGTTACTAATCATCTCTTCGATCTCGCGGACCAGCGGGATGCGCTTGGCCTTATCGAACTCCAAATCGATCTTGGTGGCCAGCTCGTCGAGTTTGGCGTTTTTGTAACCCATGAAATTCGAGCTGCCCTTGATCTCGGCCTCTTTGCTGCCCCACCCGGAAGTGAAATCCGATGGGTCGATGTCCCGGCCGCGCGCGCTGTCCACGGCATCGAACTGCCAGTCGTCCATCAGCTTCAACCGCGTTGCCCAGTCCGCCACGCGCAGGCTCATGGCCACGCCCATCGCCTTCAACTCCTCCTGGTAGAGGGTTAGCCAGCGCAGGTAGACCGGGTTGTCGGTCACAAGCTCAAAGGCGAATTTTTGTCCGTCCTTCTCCAGCACGCCGCCCGCGCCCGGTTTCCAGCCCGCCTCTTCGAATAGCCGGCGGGCCGCCTTGGGATCGTAAGGAATCGGTTTCAACTTCGGCGAGTGGTAGTCACTCGTCGTGGCCAGCACGCCCGTTGCGGGACGGTAGTTGTTGTAAAGGATCTCGCGGTTCACCTTTTCAAAGTTGAAAAGGTGCGCCAGGGCCCGGCGCACGCGCGCGTCGGAAAAAAGCGGCCGACGCAAATTCCACGCAATGCCTTGGGTGCCGAAGGGAAGCTTGTTTTCGGTCTTAAGCTTCACGATATAATTTTTCTCGAAGGGTCCGCCCACCGCTTCGGTGGCCCAGGTCTTGGAGATCAGGAAGTAGAAATAATCGACTTCCCCCTTCTTAAAGAGCTCGAACGCCACGTTGTGGTCGGGAATCGTGCGGAACGCCACGCGATCGAAGTTGTAGCGCCCCAGGTTTAGCGGTAAAGCGGCGCCCCAATAGTCGGGATTGCGCTTCAAATTGATCTTTTCGCCGTGCTGGAACTTTTCAAGCGTATAGGGGCCCGAGCCAAAGATATTGGTGTTGTAGGCCTTGTTGAAATCGCCTTTAGAGAAGAAGTGCTTGGCCAGCACCGCGAAGCTCGAAAACTTTTCTAGATTTTTGAAGTGCTTCGTTTTGGACGAGAATTTTACCGTGGTCGGGTTCACCACTTCGCAACCCGAAAATGACGCGAAGTAAGACTGAAAGGGCGCCGTCTTGTTCTTCTTGTTGTAGATCGTGTCCCACGTGAACTTCACGTCCTCCGCGGTGACGGGTTTGCCGTCCGAAAATTTGGCCTTGGCGTTCAGGTGGAACGTAAAGGTCAGCTGATCTTTGGTCACCTCCCACTTTTCCGCGAGCAGCGGCACCGCCTCGAAGGTGTCCGGGTGCATCTCGATCAAAGTCTCGAAGACCATCCCGCCGACCGCCATCGCGGTCTCTTCGTTGGCCAGGTAGATCATCAGCGATTTGGGGAACGACGGCATCGCCACCGTGAAGGTGCCCCCCTTGGGCGCGTTCGGGTTTCCGATGGGACTTAAGGCCAGTAGCGGGGCGGTCGCGATGACGGCCGCTAGGAGGAGTTTGCCGAACCAATTCATGACGCGTCCTTTTCGTAAGATGAAGTTTGAGTTAATGGTAACGTCTAGGGCTGGATTCATAAACGATTTCGTAGCGAAACGTTTATGAATCCAGCCGAACAAAAGGCTAGGTAACCCATGGAGTTCAATCCCAACGTAGCGGCCACCGGTGACTCCGGAGTTTTCGGGCTCCCTTTCTCTACGCAGGACGCGGCACTCGTGCTCATCCCCGTACCTTGGGAGGCCACCACTTCTTACGGCGGCGGCACCAGTGGGGGGCCGGACGCCATTCTCGAAGCGAGCAAGCAGGTGGACCTCTTCGACCTCGAGGTCGAAAAGCCATACACCCCCGGCATCGCGATGGTGGACGAGGCGGATGCGGTGCTGGCCTGGAACGAAGAGGGCAAGCAACTGGCCCAGTCGATCATCGAAAAGGGTGGCGACATTAAGGGCGACGCGACTCTAGAAAAAGCGCTGGCCCGCGTGAACAAGCTGTCGGACTCGGTGAACGATTGGGTGGAGAGCGAGACCACTAAGTGGCTCACCCAGAATAAGATCGTGGGGCTCGTGGGCGGCGACCACTCCGTTCCCTACGGCGCGATGAAGGCCATCGGGAAGAAGCAAGGCAACTACGGCATCCTCCACTTCGATGCGCATTCGGATACGCGCGATGCTTACGAAGGGTTTAACCACTCGCACGCCTCCATTTTCCGCAACGTGCTGAACGACATTCCACAGGTGACCCGGGTAGTGCAGGTCGGCATTCGCGATCTTTGTGAAGAAGAGATGAATTACGTCGCTCAGCAGGGCGGGCGCGTCACCACCTATTCGGACATTGCCCTGCAACGCCGTAAGATGGGCGGAGAAAACTGGCTTGCGATCGGTAAAGAAATCGTGGACGGCCTCCCCGACAAGGTGTGGGTCTCTTTCGACATCGACGGGCTCGATCCCAAGCTGTGCCCCAATACGGGAACTCCGGTGCCGGGCGGCCTCGAGTTTTTAGAGGCGGTCATGCTCATCGGCCAGGTAGCCCGTTCGGGGCGGCGGATCATCGGATTCGACCTAAGCGAAGTTTCTCCCGGCGAAGACGAATGGGACGCCAACGTGGGCGCTCGCCTTCTCTATAAGCTGTGCGCGTGGACCTTTGCCTCGCAAAAGCTCTGCCAGATCCGCTAAAAGGGGCGGCAAAGGGCCGGCCAGCATAAATTGGATCGACATAATTGTTGTGATTTCTCAACAACTTAGCCTGTACGGTCTCCACAGGTTTTAGGCTGCGACGATGGAGAAATGGTTGGGGCATCGCCACAATCCCGAAGACCTCCTACACGTTGCGTCCCTCTTCACAATTCGAACACGCTCGCCGCACCGTTAACGCTCATGCTTAGAAATATAAGGCCGCCGCGTATCCGCTTCGCGCGCGCTTTAAGCGAATGGGTGGTTTGTGGGTGTGCTGTTTGGACATGGAATGATGTGGTTTCGTTGGCTCTTGGTGATTGGGCTATGCCTAAGCGCCTCGGCCTCCGCTGGCGACGAAAATGAGTGGCTCGGCCAGTACTCCGCCCGGTTCCACAAGCAGGAATACCGCCTGGTTTTCCCGCAGTTTCCTCCCGCCGAACTCCAGACGGATGACACGGTCAAATTGGTCCTTAAATTTGAACGGCCCTTTCCGCTTACGGCGTTGCAGTTGGCTTGGAACGGTCGGTCCTCCTTCTCCAACGCCTCTTTGCGTAAGCACGCTAAATGGACGGAAGAG
>JAYUBV010000509.1:0-1174 GCA_043740655.1 Pseudomonadota bacterium
TGCCCGCGTGCACGGGTTTGCCGTCGTGGGTCTGGAACGCAAACGCCGCGATGATGTGGTAAAAAAATTCATCGAACCGCATGTCTTCCGTCGACCAGCTGAACTCGCGGTTGGTCGAGGCCGCCATCGCTACCGTTTGATCTTCGGCAACCGGCCGCACGAACCCGCCGCTGAAGCATTGCTCGAAGATCGCTAGGATCCGTTTGGTCGGCAGGCCCCGCACCAGCGTGGCAAACTCCGAGGACTTCATCTCGGCATCCTGCAGCACAATGGTGGTCTCATTCTCAACTATCGATCCGTGATCGTTGATCGCAATTAGCACTTGGTCCGTCGACTTGAGTTTCCCCTTCAGCATCGCGAACAGATTCTTCACCCCTTCTATTGATGACAGGTACTGAATGCGGTTCTTACCGCTACCGTCTAAGTCCCCCTTGGAATCTTTGAACGTGCTGTCGGCCACGTGAATGTTTTCGGGTAGGTAGCCGTAGACCCTAACGAGCGTGCGGTAGAGGAAGGAAAAATCGTTCCAGTGGCGCTGGTCGGGATTGCCATTGATGAGGATGGCGTGAAATTTCGCCGGCTCCGTCACGCGATGCACGCCCTTTAGATCGCTCATCGTAAATTTCACGTCTAGCAGATTTCCCTCCCCAGACCCTGCCGGTAGCTCCACCGTCGGCGGCAGAATCGGTTTGGCCCGAGCTAGCCCAAGAAAGCGCGGCGGTAGGCGCAGCAGCTTACGCAGAATTAGTCTGCCTTGGCGAAATACTTTCAGACGGGCGGGCTGGCCCCAGTTGGCGCCGGGTAAGAGGTCTTCGAAGACGACCTGGGCGTCGGGCTGGGCCGCCCCTTTGAGCGAAACGATTTCCCCACCGGCTAGCTCAATGCCCGGCGTGCCGTCCAAGCCGGTGCGCATGACTAACGAGGTGATGTCGGTGGCAACGGGGGTGGTGTGGGACTTAGGCCGGGCCTCGGCCCCGCCGGGCCAGCCGAAACACAAAAGTACCCAGGCGAAAAACGCGACGCGCTTACACATGCTGTGTTCCCCCATTCCCACTTTTGACCTTAGGTATTTGGCAGCGGCGGGTCGAGTATCCCCGTATAAGAACCGTAACATGCGTTACCACTCGCGCTAGCCACGTGAAGTCAGTAGAATGGATTTCCGTGCTAAACCCCA
>JAYUBV010000510.1:0-4160 GCA_043740655.1 Pseudomonadota bacterium
CCATCACCCAGCTCGTCGAGTACCAGTAGAGGTAAAAGGCACTGGTTTGCACGCAGAGCGCCACCGCCAGCGATAGCTTTCCTGGCAGGCGCAGAAAACGGCCGAGGGAAAGAACGGCTAGAGTGTTGATCCAATGAAACAGCACGACCAGCACCGTGGCGCTCTGAGCGTAGGTGAAGGGAAGTTTCGCCAGCAGCCAGTAGGCAAGTAGGAGTGCGGGGTTCAAGACGGCGGGCTGGTACTCGCCAATGAAGTTTCCGCCCGCCCAGGTGCGAGGCGAGATGAAGGGCAGGTGGCCTGCCTTCATGAGTCGGGCAATTTCAAGAAACTGCGGCAAGTACTCGATCTGAAAGTCGTCCCGGAAATAGAAGTTCGAGTTGAGCAGGTAAGGAACGAGTGACACCGCGAGCGTCAAAGCGGAGGCGCCGAGATAAAACCGCCGAGTGTAGATGATGTCGGTCATCCGATCTTGCGAATCGCCACCCGCATTCCGAGGGGGAAGGCATTGGGAAACCAGCGGCTAAGCCTCTCGTCTATACGTTCGATGGCTTTCAAGGCCGGGCGGGGCAGCGGCAAGCTCAAGGTCTTGGCCACGACGCCGCCCGACAACGGAAAGAGGAACCCCTCCGTACGTTCGTGGCGCTCGATGAAAAGGCCGGGGAAACTCGAGTGAAAACGGGCGGGATTCTCAAAGAGCAGCGTCGGGATGGCGCAGTTGGCCGCCCAGGGATCGCTGGGATCGTTGACGGGATGCCGCTCACTGAGCACGTCCACCTGTTGCGACCACCCCTCGTGGCGCATGAACACGAGCAAACACTTGAGAAAGAAGGACAGGTTGAGATCGCAGATGAGCAGGACTCCGCCGGGTTTCAACGTCCGATAAGCCTGTCGAAAGAATCGGGCAGGATAGGCCAGGTGATGCAGAGCATGGCAAAGCAGCAGCGCGTCCACGCTATCGTTGTCGAAGGGCAGCGCCGAGGCATCGACCACCTCGTCGATCCACTCGTTCTTCGTCACGTCGGTGAGCTGCAGGCACGGGTTCTTGATGAACTCGCGCGAGAGGCCTGAGCCGGAACCGATCTCGAAGATCCTCCCCTTTTCCACGAGGTAGGGGTTCATCCATTCGTAACGGCTCGCAAGCAGCTGAGTCAGGTTGGGCGGGCGCTTTTCGAGAAAGTACGCCCTGGCCCGAGCCACTTCCCCGACGTTGCGCATCCGGTTATGGCGCACGTCGGGCACGTATGTAAAAGGAAACGTCAGTATGTTCATTGAGTTTATGGAAACGGGGGGAGGAAGAGGAAGGGCGTTTCATGAAGTTCATGAAACGCCTTATAAAGATGGTATCACGGGCGCGCTCTTGCGAATAAACGCAAGGCGGCAATCCCCTACTTCAGTTCGCCTTCGAAGAAGAACTTCAGTTCCCGCTCGGCCGAGGCCAAGCTGTCCGAACCGTGCACGCTGTTAGCTTCCAGGCTCTCGCCGTACAGCTTACGAACGCTGTTCGGAGCCGCTTTCGCCGGATCCGTCGCGCCCATCAGCTTGCGCCATGCGTCTACCGCGCCTTCGCGCTGGAACGCCAGCAACAGGACCGGGCCGCTCGTCATGAACGAGACCAGGGATCCAAAGAACGGGCGGGCCTTATGCTCGCCGTAGAAGCTTTCGGCTTCACCCTTCGTGATCGTCTTCATCTTGGCGCCGATAACCTTAAAACCGTCGTCTTCCACCATCGCCAAAATTTTCCCGATCTTATTCGCCTTAACCGCGTTAGGTTTAATAATCGCAAACGTCTTTTCCATCTATGAACTCCTTATAGGACAAAGGTTTGCCGTACCTTTGTCGTGAACTTTTTACTTACCTAATACTTTCGCCATGGTGTCGCCGATGTTCGCCGGGCTCATCGCCATGTGAACGCCCGCCGCTTCCAGAGCCGCGATCTTGTCCTGTGCTTTTCCGCTGCCGCCGCTGATGATGGCGCCCGCGTGGCCCATCCGTTTACCGGGGGGGGCCGTTTGGCCGCCGATGAAACCGACCACCGGCTTCTTCATCGTGCTTTTGATGTACTCGGCCGCCGTCTCTTCCGCCGTCCCGCCGATTTCACCGATCATGACGACCGCTTCCGTGCCGGGGTCGGCTTCGAACAGCTTCAAACAATCCAGGAACGAGAGGCCCGGTACCGGATCTCCGCCGATACCGACGCAAGTCGATTGGCCGATTCCGAGCTGGGTCATCTGGTGAACCGCTTCGTACGTTAAAGTTCCGCTGCGGCTGACCAAGCCCACTTTACCTGGCATGTGAATGTAGCCCGGCATGATGCCGATCTTACATTCGCCAGGAGTGATAATGCCCGGACAGTTGGGGCCGATGAGCGTGCTCTTCGTGCCCTTCAGGTATTCCTTAACCGGAACCATGTCGTTGATCGGAATGCCTTCGGTGATGCAGCAGATGACGGCAATGCCGGCTTCGGCCGCTTCGATAATGGCGTCCGCCGCGAACGGGGGCGGTACGAAGATCATGGTGGCGTTGGCCCCGGTTTTCTCCACCGCTTCCTTCACCGAGTTGAACACGGGCATGCCTTCGATAGTCGTTCCGCCCTTACCGGGCGTCACACCGCCGACAACCTGAGTACCGTACTCTTTGCACATCTTCGAGTGGAACGCGCCGGCCTGGCCGGTGATTCCTTGAGTGATAAGCTTGGTGTTCTTATTAACGAGAATGCTCATAACCGTCCTTCCGCCGCGGCGACTACTTTTACCGCGGCGTCCTTCATTCCGTTGGCGGAAACAAGTTTCAAACCGCTTTCCGCGAGCAGCTTCTTTCCGATCTCTACGTTCGTGCCTTCGAGACGAACAACGAGGGGAACCTGTAGCTTCAGCTCACGGGCCGCGCCGATCACGCCCTGGGCGATGACGTCGCATTTCATGATGCCGCCAAAGATATTGACGAGAACCGCCTTCACCTTCGTATCGTTCAGAATGATTTTGAAGGCCTCTTTTACCTTTTGCTCGGTGGCACCGCCGCCTACGTCGAGGAAGTTAGCGGGGTTACCGCCTTCGAGCTTGATAATGTCCATGGTGGCCATCGCGAGACCCGCCCCGTTCACCATGCACCCGATGTTGCCATCGAGGCTGATGTAAGCGAGGTCGAACTTTTTGGCCGCCGTTTCATTGGGATCCTCTTCGTTCGGATCGCGAAGCTCGGCGAGCTTGGGATGACGGAACATGCCGTTCTCATCGAAATCGACTTTGGCGTCGAGCGCGATAAGGTTGCCCTGCTTCGTCTTTACCAGCGGATTCACTTCGATCATCGAAGCATCCTGCTCGGTGTACATTTTCACCAGGGTCTTCACAAAACCCACGAACTGCTTCGCGGTGTCTCCCGTGTAGCCCATCCGACTAGCTAGTGCACGGCACTGAAAGTCCCGTAGTCCTAACGTCGGGTGAACCCATTCCTTGAAAATCTTTTCCGGCGTGCTGTGCGCGACCTCTTCGATATCCATGCCGCCCGCGGGGCTGCACATGATCACCAGCTTCGCCACCGCGCGATCCAGCGTGACGGCGATGTACCCTTCAGTTTCGATATCCACGCCCTGCTCGATAAGCAGCCGCTTCACTTCTTTACCTTCGTGGCCGGTCTGAATCGTGACGAGGTTCATGCCGAAAATCGAAGAAGCGTACTTTTTCACTTCGTCGAGCGACTTAGCCACCTTCACGCCGCCGCCTTTTCCGCGGCCGCCGGCATGAATCTGCGCTTTGACTACCCACACGCTACCGCCCAAGCCTTGGGCGATCGCGGTGGCCTCATCCGGATTGAAGGTCGCCTTGCCGTTAGGCACCGGCAGACCGTAATCGCGGAAAATCTGTTTCGCCTGGTACTCGTGAATCTTCATACCATTCCCTGGCTTTCCATCGCCTGAACCAGTCCTTTGACCGCTTCGGCCGATTTGTTGAGCATCGCTTTCTCGGTCTCGTTAAGATCGAGCTCGACGACTTTTTCCACGCCGTTGCTGCCGAGTTTGGCCAGCACGCCGACGAAGAGGTCCTTGTAACCGTACTCACCCTGCAGCCACACGGCGCAAGGCAGAACGCGTTTCTTGTCACGGACGATCGATTCCACCATCGCGACCACCGAAGCCGCCGGCGCGTAGAACGCAGAGCCGGTCT
>JAYUBV010000511.1:0-4127 GCA_043740655.1 Pseudomonadota bacterium
GATGACGATGCCAAAGTTCGAGAATTTCCGCCTCTCTTTACTCGACGCAGGAACTTACCTCTTCTTCTTCGGACAGAAGCGCGAGCTGCGGGAATACCAACTCGAGAATCACTACTGGACGCAAGAAGCCAAATCGGCGGAAACTGCCGAAGCAGCCCTGCGCCTAATTCGATTCCACGAGCTGCACAAACGATCGCTGACGCCCTGGAGTGATTCCGAGGGAGGAGCTTCGCAAACTACCGAGCAGGCAGAAACCTCCGCCGAAAAAATTCTCTCATTATTCGACACCGCCGGTTTGCGGAGAGGGAGGTAACGCATGGGAACGTACGTTCCTCGCGGCTCCGCTCGCCCCAAAACAATCTCCGAAGCGCTGGCCGAAGCCGAACACGATCACTTTTTAGACTGCCCTAATGCCGACTTTTGGATCCGTACCGGAGCCATTTTATTGGACGGGATCCTTTTCTGGCTTCTGTGGAGCGGGATTCACCACACCTTTACCTCGGTGGGCCCGAGTCTGTTGGCTAGCGCCGAGCAGACAAGCCTGTTCCAACAATGGTTTCCCATAAATAAATCGCCCCTTCGCCCCGATCAACTTTTGCCCTTTGCCGAACACGTGGCCCACGGGCTGCTGTTCTTTCTGTATTTCTGCGCCACGCTGTCTTCCTTCGGGGGAAGCCCCGGCAAATTGCTGCTCGGGTTACGCGTGGTGGATGCCGCGAACGGAGCCAAACTGACGTTCGGCCGCGCCATCTTCCGCGAGACGGTCGGAAAACTCATTTCGGCCGCCCCTTTAGCCATCGGCTTTGTCATGGCGTTCATGCGCCAAGACACGCGCGCCTTACACGATCTAACCGCCGGCACGGTGGTAAAACGAATACTGACGGGATCGGAGGGAATCAAATGATCCTCATGGTCCCCGTAAAACCCGAGGTTCCCACGAACCGCTCGCCGCGGTTAACCCCGGGACTCGTCATGGTGATCTTGTTGGGAATTTGCTACCTCGAAACGTCCGACATGCTGAAGAAGGACACCGACTACATCGATAGTCTGCAAAACTATCTCCTCAGCGAAACTAGTGCAGGCACATCGTTCTCCGGACAAGCCGCCGATTTTTTGAAGCTGCGCCCGTTACTCACCATCGCCCCCGCTAAGGCGGACTGGGACCTAAAGCGGGTACTTTACGCCAACTTCATCCACGGTAGCTTTCTACACGTATCGCTGAATGCGGTCGGCGTATTCGCCGGCGTGCGTATCCTTTCGACCTTTGTCCCCTTCTTATGTTCGTTCGCCATCTTTCTCATTGGGGGGAGCGCCGGGCTTTTACTTAGCATTTTGGTTTCGCAAGGAGTCTCAGAGTACGTGCCCCACGTGGGATCTAGCGGCGGTTTATTCGCGCTGATGGGCGCCTATTACATTTATAATTTTCACTACCGCACGCGGTATTTCTTTTGGTTTCCAAGCAAGCGCGGTTTCGTCAACCTGAAGACCAACTGGTTCTTCTTTTTCGACGTATTGCTACTCGAATTAGTATTGTCGGCCGCTCAGCTAATGCCGGACCGTCTAGACAGTGTAGATCACATTGCACACGTCGTGGGTTTTGCCTCGGGCATGATCCTGGCGTGCTTTCTGCGTTTCTTCCAACGCTGGCCCGTATTCTTGCAGACGCGCGGCGAGTTTTTGTATTGGGCTAAGCTCGTGCGGCCGAAAATTTTCGATCCGGTGTTTACTCCGCTGCAGACATGGCTGGATCTACTCGCCATCAACGGCTACAACGATAAGATCAAGTCTAAGCTCTGTCGGCTTACCGCCAAGAACAGCGACATTCTAGGCGACACGGACTACGAACGAATCTTTCGCTTCTTTTCGCCAACCTTCATCCGGCTGTGCACGGATGATATCAAGGCCGCGATCGCAGAGCTGCTGACGAAGAGGAAAAGGCTACCGCCCAAGTGGCTAGCGTCGCTGCCGTACGACAGTCTCATCCGCGTCGCCAAGAAACTGACTAATAAAGAAGAAGAACCTCTGATCATGGAGCTGATGACGCAGTACCAGCAGGCGCTTCCGCCCAACAGCGAAGCTGCGCGAAAGACCGAACTGCTGGTGGGCAAGCTCACGGGGCTTAAGGCCGACGTCGAGGCTGGTTCGCGCGAACGAACTAATGCTACCGCTACGGGCCGGTCGCGTCCGGGGCGGTAACGTGCGCGTACTCCTAGTCTTCCTCCTCGCGCTCCCGCTGTTCGCAGCGGACTATGAGCTATTCGATAACAACGGCCGACGGCTGGACTACTCAGCCATCGTCGCCAAGCTGAAACCAAACGATCGGGTGATCTTCCACGACGGAAGTTCGTTCGTGCTGGGGGAAAAGCTAGGCGAGGGTAATATGGACGTGATTTTTCGCATCGAGACCAAACGAGCCATCCGTCTAGCCCGCTTTGCTCCCGAAGAAAATCATTTGAAGCTCGATACCATCGCGGAGTTTCTACAGGGATACCGGCGCTTAAAGCGTGCCGGGGTACCGATCGTTAATGTCGACACGGCGTGGAGCTCTAAAGGAGAGTACGCCATCGTGGAAATTGAAAGTGTGAAGAAAAATTTCCTCGACCTAGCGAACGAGCTTGCTAAAAACCCCGACGATTCTCACTTGCAGCAAGAATTTGAGGAACTGAAAACGTTCTTCGCTAAAACGGCACTGCTGACCACGATCGCCGACCTCCACCCCGGGAACCTAGTGTTGACCAACACGGGCTGGAAAATGATCGATTTTATGGATGGCGTGGCCTGGTACCGGGGCGATTCAATCCTTGCTCTAGAAAGGTTTCGCGGCCTAGCAGAACGCATCGATACGCAACCGCTCTACAAACAGAACGACGAAATGAAGCATGCCTTCAATGTCCTCCCGAAATCCTTCCAGCGGGAGTTGGCGGAGGTGGTGAGGAAGGGCCGGGCGACGGGAAATCCTCTCTGGCGGCGCGTGACCTCATCGTGCGCAGTCCTCTTCCGCGAGATCTTTATCCTGCGCGAATTTACCGGACCGGAGACTGGCTATTAATTACACGTTCGCGCGCCGCATCGGACGAAACGTCTCGTACCGTTTGCGCAGGTACGTGCCGCCACCGACCAAGCCCACAAAGGCGACGAGGAACGGCCACAGGGGAAGGGCGTAGTAGCCAACAATGAAACGGAAATAAATGTAAGGCAGCCAAACGTTCATGCCCATGAAGATAAGAAAGCTACCCAGTGCGTACACGTGCGTGCCCCAGTCCAGATCCTCCACCGCGCCCTCGAGAATCTCGAGTTCCTTCGGCGCCGGCTTCGGCAAGGCCGCCCCCAGCTCCGCCGCTACGCGATTCACTTCGGCAACGAGCACGCCGTTCGCTTTCACCGCCTGGTATTCCTTCAAAAAAGTTTTCAGGTTGTAGAACACGATGACTAGCATCAGCGTGAAGTGCACCTTCACCATCATCGGCGTCTTCGCCGCTCCCCCCATGACCGCACCAAAAACTAGCAGCAGGATGCAGTAAAGCGCCGGCGGAAACACTTCGCGGCGGAAGGCTTTGATCTTGAGAACGAGCTCGGATTTGGCGTTCAGGTCTTCAAATAACTCGCGGGCATCTTTACCCGCTCCGGTGAAGATGCCGAAGATGAGGCAGTGGACCGAAACGGCCAATAGAACCGCGATGAGCCCCCACATGAGGTGGTTCATTCCCAAGAACGTAAACTTGGTCCAGCCGGTGGCCAATGAGGTTAATAAGAGGGTGGCGCTAACGCCTGAAAAAATGGCAAAAAATCCGGACACGGCGCGAAACTAGTGGAGCTACGGATTTTCCGCAAGCCCGTCTTAAAAGGGGGTTGGCCCTTTTTAAGGGTTACTCGCGCTCCACACGGACTTTGGCCAGCTCCCAGGCCCGTAGCTCGGTGGCCATGTAGGTGTGGGTGTCGTTGAACAAATAGATGCCGCCGTACTTCATCTCGCGGTTTTCCCACCCGGGGTAGGTCAGCGCACTGCTGTGAAGGCGCGAAAAACGCGTTTGATAAAGGTTGGTTCGCCATCCCGAGTGCTTTTCCAGCGACTCCATGTCCGCCCGAGGGAAGTCCTTCGGGGCCATCAGACAACCTGCCGGAGGATC
>JAYUBV010000512.1:0-4126 GCA_043740655.1 Pseudomonadota bacterium
AGCTCGGAAGTGGGGGCCAAGTCGTCGTAGACGATTTCTTGTTTCTGTACGGGCTCGGCGTTGCCGACTTTGTCCGACGAACGGAAACTAAGCTTGTACGAACCTCGTTTCTCGAAACGAATCGGTTTCTCGTAAGGGAGGAACGTTGTTCCATCCAACGAGTATTCCGTACGGCCGACGCCGCTTAAATTGTCCTGGGCGTTCAGCGTGAGTCCGCCGCCGGGGCCCAAGTAAACTTTGTCGCCCGCTTCCCCAATGCGGTGCATGCGCTTTTCAAACCACTTGATTTCCGTCCTGGGTGGCGAGAGGTCGACGAAGATCTCTAGGTACTGTACCGGCGACCAGTGGTTCACGTGATTCTTCGCGCGGAAGCGAAGGCGGTGTTTACCCTCTTCTTTAAAATTGAAGGCGTCACGGTACGAATCGAAGTTGCCGTCATCCAACGCCACTTCGATCTTTTCCAACGAATCTTGATTCTCGCGCGTCTTCAAAAAGAAGCTCGTATGATCACCGACGAAATATTTCCGGGTGACCGGATCGAAAATCAGGGGAAGGTCGGCGGCGGAAGGGCCGGAGTCGGCTTTAGCAAAGGGGGTGAAAGAAAGCAGGATCATTGGTAAAATGAAAATGTACCCGATCGTTCTTACCCACTCCCGCATACCTAATTTTTCGGAATAAATCAGACCTGGCATGAGCTAAGCCTTTGCCTGTTTTACTTGAGGAGGATTCCTTGGGATTTCACGTTCTTAACTCGTTGCAGCATTCATTTATTGAGGGCGGTTGGGGCATGTACCCCATCTTCATGCTCGGGATCGTCGGCTTAGCCATCGCGTTAGAGAGGACGTTTAGCCTCTATTTGAGGATGAATTTGGACAAGGAACACTTCTTCAAAAGCCTGACCACGTGCCTACTCCACGGAGATCTGGAAGGCATGGTCGCGGTCTGCGACGAAAATCCCGCGCCGCTGTCGAAGGTAATCAAGAACTGTTTGATTCGCCTGATTAACAAAGGTACCGACGCCGAGATTCAAGCCGCGCTGGACGAAGGCGTGCTGATGGAAGTGCCGCGCATCGAACGCCGCATCGGCTTTCTCGCCGTAATCGGTAACGTCTCAACGCTCATGGGACTGCTCGGTACCATCACCGGCCTTATCCAAGCCTTCTCGGCGGTCGCCAATACGGATCCGATCACCAAGGCCGCGATTCTGACCAAAGGCATTTCCGAAGCGATGAACTGCACGGCGTTTGGTCTGGTCGTGGCCGTTCCCGCGGTGCTGGCCTATTCGATTCTGCAGGCCCGTGCGCAGACGCTTATCGACGATATCAATGAGATCAGTATCCGCACGTTCAACTTCGTACTCGCGAATCGTGAACGCTTCGGCATAGAAGCGGATCGGGCCGCCTAATGGGCATGTCCCAAGAATCCGGCGAGAGACTCAACATCGAGCTGAATCTCGTTCCGTTCATCGACCTGCTGAGCTCGCTCGTCTTGTTTCTGCTGCTGACCGCGGTGTGGATTCAGGTGAGCGCGCTCAACTCGCAGATTCAAAAAAAGGGGGCGGCCGCCGCCGCGAAGAAAGTGGACGAGCAGCTCTCCATCCGCCTCACGCCCGGAGGCTTCGAGCTAAGCTGGCCGGCTACGCTAACCGGCGACGAGTACCCGACCCGCATCCCGAAAGTTGGAAGCGCATTCGACTTTCCGGCACTGGAGCTACGGTTAAAAAAGGGAATGGCGAAGATGCCGGCGATGTCGGCGTCGGTAAATGCCGACGACGAAGTGGACTACGGCGCGGTGATCAAGACCATCGATACCGGCAAGCACAGCGGTCTGCCCACCGTTGGATTAGAAGGCTGACATGCCCCTGAAAAAAGCACGCCTAAAGATCAGCGACTACCGGGATAATCGAAAAGCCTCGGTCAGCTCGACCGAGCGCAAGATTCGTAGCGTGTCGCTGTCGTTGACCTCGATGGTCGACATGTTCGCCATCCTCGTCATCTTCCTGCTGTCCAGCCAGGATAGCGTGAACCACATGCTGGACTCCGGGCAGAACATCCAGCTGCCCAAGGCCAGAACGATCGCCCCGCCGCCGCCGGGGATCGCCTTAGAGATCGCGCAGACGGGAATCTTTGCTCAAGCCAAGAAGCTGCTGCCGATCGAAAGCATCGGTAGCAACGACCCCAAGGCTCTGGCCGCGCTTACGAACTGGTTAAGCACGCAACTCAAAGCAATTCCCGCGGAAATCACCAGCAAGAAGCTCAACTTGGTCGCCGACGAACGCCTGCCCTACGGCACCGTCCGTCGCGTGGTTGCCCTCGCCCGCCGCACCGGATTCACGGAGCTAAATCTGGCCGTGGAACCTAAGCTTTAGCTGTCGTTGCGAGGGCGGTAGCCCGAAGCAATCTCGTTGCATGGGGAGCAACGGCGTTGGATCTCATTCCACGGGATTCGCCTGGCGTTTGCCCGGTCCTCTTCGAGGACTCGCAACGACGACGCTCAATCCTTGCTCACTACCTTCAGGTAGCGCTGGTACATGTCCGGCTTTTTCTTGTCGCGGCCGATGCACGGGGTCTTCGACGTGTTGCCCACTTCCGTCGTGAAGTAGCCCATCCGGCTGCCGCCGTTATAGAAGTAAGCGGGACGGCCGGGGATCTCTAGCTTCACCACGAGATCCAAGCCCTGCTTGAACTCGCCAGAGGTACGACCGTGCAGCTGGGTCTCAAGCGAAACGGCCCACTTGTAGGGCGCAATCGGCTTCATCTCTTTTTCTTCGCGGTAAGACCAGGTCTTGTGCTTCGGCGGATGGTTCCAATACTCGATGTCCCATCCGTAGATCAAAGTGACTTTGGTGCCCCAGGGCAAAGACGTGTCTTCGAACGTCACATCGTAGTCGCCGACCATCGACGAGAAGTAACCGCAGGAATAAACGTAATCCCGCCCCATCACCTTCAACTCCTCGGCCGTGCCGGACGACGACGCGAAGGACAAAAGACAAACCAAACCCAATACGAACTGTTTCACCGCGAACCCCCATTAGATTTCAAACTAGACCGTGCGCCTTTAAAAACTTTTCGACGTCGGCGGGGGAGGATTGAATCCATTCCGCCCGCATCCCGACTTTGCGGGCCGCCTCGATATTCTCAAAGCGATCGTCGAAAAAAAGCACCGAATCAGGGGCCATCTTGATTCGATGGAGCATGATGTCAAACGCTTTTTGCTCGGGCTTGCGGGCCCGTAGCTCGTAGCTGGTGAACAGGTGGTCTAGCGCCCCCAAACAGGGGAAAGATTTCAGGCAATGGGCGATGTGGAGGGGGTTGGAGTTGCTTAAGCCGTACAGCTTAATCCCCCTCCCCTTCAGTTTTTTCATTAGCTCGCCCACTCCGTCGATTTCGGCGACCAACACCGAATTCCAGACGGAACGAAAGGTAGTCTCAAAGTCGGAACCCTTCAGGCTAGCGCCCCATTGCTTCTTGGCCTCCGCCAGAAAAGCGGCCTCCCCTAACATCCCCCGCTCCAACTGATCGTAGGGGGCCCATTCGCCAAGCCGGTGGAGCGTGTCCCCGACTGTGCCTTCGGTCTTAGCATTCAAAGCGGCAATTAAACGCGACGGATCTAAACGAATTAGAACCTCCCCCACGTCGAAGCAAACCGCCTTGATTTCCGTCATGGGGGGGAGTCTAGGGATTAAAATCGAATGCGGATAGACTATTCCTATGCGCTTACTGGGTTCGGAAGCCTATTACCGTTCGGAGGAAAACCACGTCATGCGCGTGCCTTACGTTAAAGGCTTCTTCGATTGGACTCGGGCTGAGCATCTCGGCCAGGGCGACCCGGACGAATACCACCGAATTGCGCCGCTGCCCTCATCGACACGTCTGGTGGCGGGCTCCGGGGATACTCCCAATCAGGTTTACAACCCGAAAACGGGGGCGAAGGTGCCACTCAACGTCAAGGGTCTTGCGGTTTTCGGAAACGACGGAGACAGGGAGCCCTATACCTGGGGAACCATTTCCGACACCGATCACCTCTTCATCGTCACGATGAAAGCCGACGGGGAAGAGAATTTCTGGGTCGCTACGTACACGGTGGATGCGCAGGGAATATTGTCGCCCGTAGCCGCGTCGAAAAA
>JAYUBV010000513.1:0-4121 GCA_043740655.1 Pseudomonadota bacterium
GCCGGGGCTTGCCAAGACCCTTGCGGTGAAAACACTGGCGCAGGTGATCGACGCCAAGTTCCAGCGCGTGCAGTTCACGCCGGATCTTTTACCCTCCGACCTCGTCGGTACGGTGATCTACCGCGAACAGACCGGCGAATTCGTCCCGAAGAAGGGGCCCATTTTCGCCAACATCGTACTGGCCGACGAAATCAACCGTGCGCCGGCTAAGGTGCAGAGCGCGCTGCTCGAAGCAATGGCCGAAAAGCAGGTCACCATCGGCGAGACGACCTACCCGCTAGAAGATCCGTTCCTCGTGCTCGCGACGATGAACCCCATCGAGCAGGAAGGCACCTACACGCTGCCCGAAGCGCAGCTCGACCGTTTTATTTTCAAGCTGAAGGTTCGGTATCCCACGCGCGACGAAGAACGAATGATCCTAAAGCGCATGTCCGGACTCGAAACTCCGTCGGCGGACAAAGTTCTCTCCACGCGCCAGATCATGGAAATGCGCAAAGACGTAAGTCGTCTCTACCTCGATGAACGCATTGAGGAGTACATCCTTCGCCTGGTGTTAGCTACCCGCAAAGACGTGGAGTTTCCGGTAGGCGAAGCGAAGCCCGACCGTCTGAAAGAAATTCGCAATGCGATCTCCGTCGGGGCTAGCCCGCGCGCCACGATCTTTTTGGCCAAGGCCTCGCGCGCCCATGCTCTGCTCGAAGGCCGCACGTACGTCACCCCCGACGATATCAAGGCGGTTGCCTACGAGATTTTGCGCCATCGCTTAATCCTCACCTTCGAGGCCGAAGCCCGAAACCTCTCCACGGACGACGTCATCCAGATGCTTCTCGATGCGGTGACCGTTCCCTAAGGAGCTACGTGGCGTCGGAACTTCACTTCACCGAAGAGATTTTGCGGGCCGCCCACGAGCTTGAGATTCGTGCCCGCCGCAACGTTACCGCACTACTCTCGGGCAATTACCGCAGCGCTTTTCGCGGCAGCGGTATGCAGTTCAAAGAGTTCCGTCAGTACGAGGCCGGAGACGATATCCGCCACATGAGCTGGAGCACCACCGCGCGCACCGGCAAAGCCACGTTAAAAGTTTACGAAGAAGAACGAGAGCTGGACGTGCTCGTGGCCGTCGACGTAAGTGGCTCTTCCCTCTTCCGCATGTCGGGAGAGTCAAAGATCCACATGTACGGCGAGCTAGTCGCGCTGCTCGGCATGGCGGCCATCCGATCGGGGGACAACTTCGGCGCCTTTTTCTTTACCGATGAGCCGCTGCGCTACCTGCCGCCCAGCCGCACGCGCAACAGCTTGCTGCTAGCCTTGCGCGAACTGCTGGCCCAGCCGCTGGAAGGCAAGCAGAGCGATTTGCGTAAGCCTCTCGTTTACCTCGATAAGCTGCTAAAGCACCGCACGATTCTCGTCCTGATTTCAGATTTTCTCGCCCCGGATTTTCAGACCGAGCTCACCCGATTGGCTAAACGGCACGAAGTGATTTTGATGCACTGTTACGACGATGCCGAACGCGGCTACGGCCTGGATGGCGTTTACGAAGTATCGGACCCGGAGACGGGCGAACAGTATCTGCTCGATGGAAACTCGCGCCAGGTGCGGCGCGAATTGGCGCGGATTCAAAGTGGGCTACGCGAACGGCTCGAAGGCGTTTGCCAAAGCACGCGTTCCGACTACGTGTCGCTCAGTATCGAAGACGATTACGTCCGGCGCCTAGTACAGTTCTTCCGCAACCGGAGACCCGCCCGTGGGTAAAGTTTTCCTCACCGCGTGCCTGCTCTTTTCCGCCGCGGCCTTCGCCGATGGCCCCGGATCGACGTCGGGGGACCGACTCCTTTTTACCGCGTCGAAAAATACGATTCAGTACGGCGAACGCACCCGCATTGAATTCAGCCTGCCCATCTCGGCGCTGGGGCTCGCCAAGTACGACGACGAGAGTGAGCTGCCGGTCCTAAATGATGACCTCGTCATGGAAAACAAGCATCTCATCGTGCTCGAGCGCGACTTCCGCCGCGAGAAGGACACGCTAATCTGGCGATTCGACGTCACCGCGTACGAAAAGGGCAAAGTGATCGTACCGCCGGTGGAGATCAAATTCGGCCCCCACACCTTCTCCTCCGAATCGGTTCCGCTCGACGTGGTCGCGCGACGTAAAGAGAACGACAAAGAGCTACGTCCGGACTTCGGCCTGGCCGCCCTGCCCGTCGACTGGGCGTTCTGGGTCGCGCTCGGCGGATTCACCCTGGTCGGAATTTTGGTATTCTTCTACGGCCGCAAGAAGCGATGGTGGATAAGACTGGTATCGCGCTGGCGGCGCCTCTCCCAAAAAAGCTCCGTTGCCGAGGAGGCGCCGGAGTCGTGGCTACGCCGCGAGCTGATGCGTCTGCGCACGCGCCTGCGCGCGCCGGGCGAAGGGATTCCGCCGTTAGTCGATGATTTAACCGCGGTTCTACGCGTGTTCTTCCGCCGCAAGACGAGCCAGCCGGCCGACAGCTGGACCACCGGCGAACTGCAGAGAAAACTCCCCGCCGGTACCTTGCCCGAGCCGCTGGTGCCCGTGCTACAACGTGCGGACCGCTTTAAATTTCAGGGTGTGGAAATGGACGGTGCCCATGCCGCCAAAGAGATCGTCGAGCCGGGCATCGAAACCTCGGAGAGGGCGTGGCTGTGAACCCCCTTTCCTTCTTTAGCTCGCTGGCGGATCCGCAACGCCTCTACTTTCTGCTGCTTCCGGCCGCCGCGATTTTGCTGGCGCTATTCTGGTGGAAAGAACGCGGCGTCCAGCGCCGCTTGCGGCTGGGCAGCTACGGAAGCTTCCTAGCCACGCAAAACCGCCGCACGCGCCGCCACCACTTAGCGCTGCTCGGACTTCTGGCTCTGGCCACGGTACTCATCGGCATCGCCGCCGCCCGTCCTCTGCACATCCGGTCGTGGGCGAAGCGCTACTCCGAAGGCATCGACATTATCATCTGTCTCGATCTTTCCGAGAGCATGGAGGCCACCGACCTCGTGCCCACTCGACTGATGGCGGCTAAGAGCGTAATCCGCGAGTTTATCGAAAAACGTAAGGACGATCGCATAGGAATCGTCACCTTCGGCGGCGAAGCGGCCACGCGCGCCCCGCTCACCAAGGACCACGACTTTCTCCTGCAACAGGTCGAAGCATTGCAACTGCGCGAGCTGAAGCAAGGTACGGCGATCGGAAACGGCCTCGCCAACTCCATCGGTCGGCTCCGCCACTCGGAATCGAAATCAAAAGTGATCGTCCTGCTAACCGACGGCGACAGTAACGTCGGCGCCATCAATCCGATCACCGCCGCAAACCTCGCCCGCCAGGAAGGCATCAAAATTTACGCCATCGGCATGGGCAAGGAAGACCGCGTGGTGGTCCCCATCTACGCCTACGATCTGTACGGCAAGAAGACGCAGCTCGTGGCGCAGGTGCCGTCGTACTTGAACCCCGAACTGCTGAAGAAGATTGCCGACCTTACCGGCGGCCTGGCGTACATGGCGCGCGACTCGATGGCGCTGTCGCAGATACTGCAGGCGATCGATCGTTTTGAACGAACCAAAGTCAGACTCCGCCCCATGCAGAAGAAGGAAGAGCTGTTCATCTATCCGACGACGGCGGCGCTGCTGATCCTCGTCGCGGTGTACCTGCTGCTGGACACGCGCTTTCGTCGCATCAATTTGAAAAAAGTGGTTCCCATCGTCGCCAAGCGCAAAGGGGGCGATGATGCAGTTGCAGTTTGAAAATACCTTGGCGCTGTGGGGCCTGTGGGGCGTGGCGATCTGGATCGGATTTCAGGTTTACGTGCGCTGGGTGCGTCCGGAGTCGGCCTCCTGGCGGCGAAGCATTCTATCGACGACGATCTTCACCCTACTGCTCTTCGCGTTGGCCCGTCCGCAGCTGGGTCGGCAGAACATGCAGAAACGAGCGCTCAAGGGAAATCTCTTCATCGCCCTGGACGTCTCGCGCAGCATGTCCGCCGAGGACACGCCGCCCAACCGCATCGCCTTTGCGGTGGCCTACGCCATCCGCGTGGTCAAAAAATTATCGGGCACCAAGTTTGCCCTCTTTCCCTTCGCCGATACGGGCTACGTGATGATGCCGCTCACCTCCG
>JAYUBV010000514.1:0-4119 GCA_043740655.1 Pseudomonadota bacterium
CGGGTCACCGCCACGTGGATCATCGGTCCTGCCCGCGGAAAAAGCTGAGAATCGGCCTAGGCTCCAGGCTTGAAAAGCCCGGCTGAACCCTTTACGTTACGCGCTTCTGGCTGCTGCGTTAAACTGGGCGGCAGCCCGTTGGGGATTCAAATGAAGTACCTATCTGTTTTTATCGTATTTTCTCAACTGCTCTTCGCGGCCGACCGGCCGGTGCCACCGCCTTGGGGCGAAAACCTCGCCCTCACCGGTGGCAAAAAAGCGGTGGAATTTTTTAGCCCGCGCTTGAAGGATACCGAGTGCCGCAAAGAATTAGCGGACGCGGAAAAATTTGAAGCGGCCTCGCGCTCCGAGCTCAATAAGGCCAAGGCCGCGGGCGAAAGTGCCGACAATCTGGAACAGCTCGAGACGACCTGGCGCCGCGATCGCAAAGACATGTTGAAGTGGGTAGACCGCTGCGGCCCGTGCACCACCGTACAGGTGAGAAAGGTGACCATTGAAAATGTGTCGCGCCGAGAAGTTTGGTACGTCGCCGAAGGTGCATGTCAGCAACTGGGCGACGCCCGGTCGCTGGAAAGTGGCTTCGAGGCGTCCTGGAAGTCTTTGCAAAAGGTCGCCGGCTACGGACGTAAGACCGGTGGCTTCGAGCCGATTCTGGAATTCATTCCGGTGGATGGAAAAACGGGCGAGCTGCGCCCCAACCACGTCAACCTCGACGTATTTCCCTTCCCCGTCGTACTCGGTCTGAAGGCGACCGAGTTTTTGGGAACGTCGGTAATCTACCGCCAGTTCGCGGACGTGCAATGGGCCGAGACTAAGTCCGGCGATCGCAAAGACGCGGTTCAGGTAACGGTGAAGACCGCCACCCCGCCCGCCAATTTCCAGATTCCCGATATGACCGACTCGTGGGAAAGCGGACGCCCCAAGCGCACGACGATCTTCCCAGTCTCGGCCATCCACGCGGTCTGGTACTTAAACGCCCAAGGCTACGCCCGCTACTACATGGCCGGCGAATTCGGCGCAAACTTACCCTTCGCCAACGAATCCGGCCGCGCCAGCGCAATGGAAGCTTTGTACTCGCTGTATAAACGCGCCCACTGAGTTTTTCGCCCGGGGAGTGAGGAATTTCAACGTTTGTCTTTTAAAGTAACGAATTAGGACCGACCACTAACCTTCTTAAGAAGAACTCAGAAAAACCGGATTTGAGTTTTGTCTGGTTAAATGGAGCACGAGGCGGGACGGGAATTCCACCCGACCCGAAGCCTCCGCAGGCGCACCGAACAGATTTAAAGCGAGATCCCATGCCGAGGCATTAGCGAGCGGTCGGGTTGAATTCCCCTCCCGCCGGCCGATCTAACTCTAACTAAAAACTCAAATCCGGTTTTTCGCGAATTCTGCGGACCAACGGTTAGTGATCGTGGCCGTTTTCGCCGTGGGCGTGATTGTGCTGGATCTCGTCCTTCGTGGCGTCGCGTACGCTGATGAGCTCCACGTCGAAATGGAGAGTCATGCCGGCCAAGGGGTGGTTGCCGTTCACGTCCACCTTGTCGCCGTTGATGGCTTCGACGGTAAACACACGGGCTTCTTCGTCTTCATCCGAAAGATTGGCTTCGAATTGCATGCCGACTTCAAGCTCGGCGTCCTTGGGAAAATTACTGCGGTCTAGGGCGAACTTCAGCTTTGGATCGTGCTCGCCGTAGCCTTCTTCGGGTCCGACCGTGACTTGTTTCTTGTCGCCGATCTTCATTTTTTCAACGGCCGTTTCGAGGCCTTGGATGATCTGATGGGAGCCGTGAAGGTAAGAAAACGGCTCCTCTTTATCGGCACGGTCCAGCTCCTCCCCTTTGTCATTGGTGAGCTTGTACGCCAAGTAGACGACTTTACCCTTCGTGATCATGTGCCTAGTTCCTTTCGAAGAAGCTGATCATTTTTGAAATAATACCATCGCGAAGCCGGTCAGCCTCCAATAAAAGCTCGTGGTAGCCGCCCTTAACCAGGCCACGTTCACAGTTTTTCATCAAGCTGCAGGCCTTGTTCACGCCCGGATTCCAAACTCGGGTATCCAATTCGGCTTTGAAAACAAGTACGGGGATTTCGATCTGCTTTGCGCCACCGTTTGCAAGCCAACGCGTCGATTGAATCGTGCGCTGCAACCAGCGATTGCTAGAACCACTCATGAAGCTTTCGGGCACGCTGTACCACAGCGCCACTTTTTTGCCCCACCGCGCGCGACTGTGCGTGGCCGTCTGCACGTTGAAATCCGACGACGCAGCCGGGGTCGTGTCCCCGTGCGTGACGATGTAGCTTTTGTCCCAACCCAAACCGGCCGAGGTGGCGGCCAGACGGTACGCCACGCTTTCTGGAACCTTGCCCGTATGCACTTGCAGCAACGGCGACGACAACACCATGCCGTCGAAATCCCAACCAAACTGCGTGGCGTAAAGCGCGCCGATGAGTCCGCCCATCGAGTGGGTAACCATAAAAATTTTGCGGTGCGGCTTTTTCTTCACCACTCGATCGACGAACTGCTTTAAGTCCGAAACGTAGTCGTCGTAACTTTCTACGTGCGTCATCTGCGGGTTCGGTGCCAGGCGCTGCGAAAGCCCCATGCCCCGATTGTCCATCGTGTAAATCGAGTAGCCCGCTCGGCCTAAGTTAAAAATAAACTCGGCGTACTTCTGCGCGGTTTCAGTCCAACCGGTTACGAAGACGATCGCGGCTTTTTCGTTCTCCACTTCGAATGTGCGGTAAGCCAAAAGCGCATTGTCATTTCCGAACAACGTGCCGGCCTTTCCGGTCTTCCAGTAGGGTATCACCTTTTGCTCGTAATCAGCGATGAGCGTGCCTTCGCTCGTCTTCGCCTCGGGCGGAAGATCGGATGCGAAAACACTGAAGCCAATGAGAAGAGTCGCAAGAAAAAAGCGGATCATATTAAGACCTCCAAACGCTAACGCAAGGCAGAATACGTGATTTTAGGCAGCGTGCAAGAAATGACTATTTAGTGATTTTTATAACGAGTTTGCACTCGGCGGACGTGCCGCGATCGCCACGAACCGAGCCCACGATGGTCACCACGTCGGGCGTCAGCGTGCCCGCGGCTCGTTCGGCCGTCCACGCCCGCAGCACCACCGGGAAATCGACCGCCGCTCCGTTTAGCATCGCCGACTTAACCGGGCCGGTCGTCTTCATCGTGAGAATCACGGAGGAGCCAACCGTGGCCGTTGCTGCCCCCTCGATGGTGCAGCCCAATTCGTTAGCGGCCGGTGGAGTCACCGGAGGATCCACGACGGGGGGAGCAATCAAATCCAGCTCGCCACCCCAATTTTCCCAGCCGGTGGCTGCGCGCTCGGAAACGTAAGTACCGGTAGTAAACGAGCCGCCCACCACGCGCGCCGGATCCCAACGCCACATTTGCGGGCGACTGCGTTCCGTAGTTTTCTTCCACGAAGGGAGGTCTAACTCATTGTAGGTAAACCAGTTCTTGGCGTTTTGGCCGGTGTAGCCCAAACGGCCACCCTGCACCCTGGTCTTGCTCAAGATCATGTGCCGGTTATCGCCCGTTACCCAAACGTAGTGCTGCTCGCCGTTATCCCAGCGAACGTATAGATTTTTGGGCTGAATTTCCGAGGGGGAAAGTTGAGCGAACCGGTCTTCCGTAACGAGCCAACGGAAGAGCACCGTCTCGTCCAGGTTGGAACGTCCGCCGTCCGCGCGCAGCGAGGACGGTACGATCGCTCCGGCGACGAGAAACATCACCAGCCAGACCCTTTTGCCAAATTTTTGTCTAAATACCATCTGGCCTCCCCGCCCTAGGCTCTCGGCCACCCGAGATAGATCCGGGCCTGAAGAGCCGCGCCCACCCTACGCAGCCAGCCTAGGGTTTGTCCATATGGTTTTGCCCGGCAGCATCAAACAGCGAGCTAGCTCGTCAACGACGGCCAGGATATAAACGTAGCCTTATGGCCGCCCGCAAATCCAGCTCCGACCTTCGCGAATTCGTTAAGGAAAATGAGCGGAAAATATACGATTTCTGCTACTTCATGGGGGTCGCGCCGAAAGACTGCGACGACCTGATTTTGGACATTTTTCGCGACTTCGGTGACTCCCACAAAAAACTGTGGG
>JAYUBV010000515.1:0-4118 GCA_043740655.1 Pseudomonadota bacterium
AGTAAAGACCTGGCTCCACCGTCAGCACCATGCCCACCTCAAGCCTACCGAACTTATACGTTTCCGAGCGCGCCTTAGCGCAGTCGTGCACATCCAGCCCCAGCATGTGGCTCACGTTGTGTAACGTGTACCGCTTAAAGAACTGGTTCTCAGGCCTTAGCGCCGTTTCGGCCCCCATCGGCAATAGCCCCATTCCATCCAGACCATGCGCCAATACTTTCATAGCGGCACGGTTGGGCTCCAAAAAATCATTGCCCGGTTTTACTTCCTTCATCGCGGCCTTCTGGGCTTTGAGCACCAGCTCATAAACCTCGCGCTGTTCCTTAGTGAACTTCCCGTTTATCGGCAGGCAGCGAGTGATGTCCGCCGTGTACAGCGAGTTACCTTCGATACCGGCATCGAGTAGCAATAGATCGCCCGAACGCAACTTGCCGTCGTTGCGTTTCCAATGCAGCGTGCACGCGTGCGGACCGCTGGCCACGATCGAGCCGTAACCCACGTCGTTGCCTTCTATACGGGCGCGCGTAAAGAACACGCCTTCTAACTCGCGTTCACTCTTCGCCGTCTTCATGCGCGTGATCACGTCTTCAAATCCCCGCTTGGTCGACGCAATCGCCGATGACAGTTCCTTGACCTCGGCGGCTTCCTTCAGCAGCCGCATCTCGGAGAGAAACACGGCAAATTCGTTGTCTTTCCCCGCATCGGTTCCGCCGACCATCGTTTCGGTCTGCGGCGAGTGGGCCCGCAGCATCCGCTTGCCCTGCGCGAAGCCGGCCTGCGATTTCAGGTAACTCGCCAGGTCGGTGAGCGGCTTGGTGGTCAGGCCATAAACCTTGGCGCTTTCGGGAACGCCCAAACGGGCCCCTTCCCATAGCTCCCCCTTCACGCGATCGGTGAAAAAGGTCGGATCGGTCTTACCCGGATTGGGTTCCACAAACAGCACGGACTCGTGGCCATTCGCCTGCGGCACCATCACCAACACGCAGTCAGGTTCTAGATTTCCGGTCAGGTAGAAAAAATCGGAGCAGGGGCGGAACGGATAGTACGTATCGTTCGCCCGTACCTTCATGTGACCCGCGGGAACCACCAGCAAGTCGCCCTGGAATCTAGCCGACAGGGTTTCCCGGCGCTTTTTGAAGTTCGCCAGGTACCTAATCGGCGTCACCTTCGAAACTCGCGGCGTCCAGCCCTTCAGCATGAAGGAGATGAGGGACGGCGGTGCTTCGGAGTCGTGGCTCTCGGTTTTGGGCTTTTTGGATGAAGTGTGGTCGAAAGTGCTCATGGGCTAAAAATAGCCCCGAAAACGGTCCAATGCCACGACAAACGCATCGCGTTAAAAGTCTCTGGCCATCACGGTCTTGCGCCCCTGGCTCTTGGCCACTTCGATAGCGGCGTCGCAGAGGTTACGGATCTTGTCGCTGAGCTTTTCGTACACGTCGCCGCTGGTATTCATTCCCGACCGGTCTACAACGTACTTGCGGACCTTGGTGACTACGACCAGCACGTCTTCTTCACTGGCGGTACCCGTACTGCCGCTCGTGGCCCGTCCCTGCTGCCCGGGGATAATCTTCTTCGGCTCGGGGGTCGCGTCGGGGGTGGCGGGCGAACGTCGCTCGATGGCCCCGGCACTATCGCCACGGTGGCGCTCGATGGGCAGATGCGCGTCCCAGCAGTTAACCGAGCAAAACGCGTAGTTGGTCACGCGACCTTGGCAGGTCGAAACCGAACACACGTAGTAAGGGTTGTTTAGGAGAATGTCTTTTTTGCAGGAACTGCACTTTCGCCAGACGCCAGCCATATACCAGTATTTAACCACAAGCGGATGGAACCGGGAACCGTCGCCGCTTGTGTTAAAATTAAGAAGTGGCATACCCCTACGAAAGACGGCGTTTCCGACGAATCGCCTTAAGTGTTCCCGCGATGGTCGAAGTGCTGAACGAGCGGAATGAGTCCCACTCGTACGCCGCGCGCGTGCTCGATATTTCCGAAGGCGGAATGCAGCTGGAAACGCGTGATCCCATCGCCATCGTCGGCGCCGAAATACGGGTTCAATTCGCGCTAACCGAACGGATTTACATCCACGCCAAGATTCGCCAGGCCGACAGTATTGAAGTGGCGCTCGGAGAGGACGAGTCCGGCGAATCGGAGTCCGTCGTAAAATGGTCCGATGGTACCACGGGCAAGTTTGGCGTGGAGTTCGTCGAACTCGAACCGGAAGTGCGCGCCAAGCTGAAAAAACTTGTCGAGCGCCTTATCGAAGTAAACGGCGACGTCACTAAAGTCTGACGGACCAGCCTACCCCTGCGTCTTCTGCAAACTATCCACGAGCTTGATGTAATCGGCGGCCGCGATGTCTTTAGCGGTGCCTTTAAGCTTGGACCACGCCTCGAACTTCTTACGACCTTTGAGATCGAAGATTCCCGGCTTGTCCCCGGTAACGTCCCCCGCCGTCGCCTGTTTGAACAGGCCGTACAGCTGGAGCAAGTCTCCGTCCGAGGGGCGTTTCTTCAATTGCTTTACTCGTTCTGAAGCCAAGGAAAAAGCAGCAGCGTCCATCGATAACCTCCGTCAGTCGCAACGACCGTCGGAGAGTCTTATCGACTTTTTCTCGATTTTGTCAGCTTGAATCGTAACGGTGCAGCCAACATCGATTTTGAAGGGCTTATTGACGAAGCGCAGTTTGTATTTCTGCCCGGCGCGCAGGTTTTTCTCGAACGTCTGCCCCGCGGCCAGGTCGTTGATGTAAGTATCGTTGATGTAGAACTCGGCGTTTCCCGTCGACGTTAGCGAAAGCATTCCCATCGGCACCTTTTTTAGGCCCCGGCGAATGACTCCCTTCTTACTTTGGAAGACGTAATTCGTTTTATAATCCTCGTAGCCTTCTAAAGTAAGCGTGACGTTGTACGCCTTCTTGCACTCGCCGGAAATCACCGTGTTGGTGACGCCCCGAATCTCCCTCCCGACCATAATCGTCGCGCCCGGGGGGTCCGTTTGGATTTCCATGGCGCAGTTCCCGTAGGCCTTCGGCGTAAGGGTGCCCGTCCCGTTTTCGGGTGCCGGCACCGCAACCGGCGCCGTTTCTTTTACCGTTTCTCTCGCTAGCTCCGGCGTCTCCGAAGTTTGCGGTTCGACGTCCATCTTTTGGGGATTACGCTTCACCCGCTTAGGCGCCGTCTGCGCGGGAACGCGTGGCTCGTCTCCTTGCTCCACGTCCGCCTTACGCGAAGGCCCCTTTTCCTTAAGGTACAAGCTCGCCATCGCTACCAATACAAGGAGCAAAAAGAATTTAAGCAGGGGACTACCGCGCTTTTTCTTGTAAAGGTACGGATCGGTGAAAAGCTGCCGTTCGCGGCTCCTGGTCTCTACGACGTCCCGCGAACCATTGGCGTAATTCTGTAGGCTGACGTTCTGCGCGCCCCCGCTCGTGCTGAGATCACGCGACATGCTGACGGAACGTTCACGTCGGCGCCCCTTGCCCGCCAAGCCCGTGTCGTTCAACGAAACGCCGCTGCCCGAACTAAGCTCGCCCTCGTCTTGAGCCACCTTCGTTTTGTCTGCGGGACGGAATTTATTACCGGTGACTTGGGTAGGGCGATCGTCTTTACGGACCAGCGGATTGGACCCGGTGACGTGCGTTTTTTCCGCTCCACCTAAGCTTTTTCCGAACGTCGATCCCGTTTTGGCCTGAGTCGGATTTCCGGTGGTCGGCGAATCGACGCCCGAGGGAAGGAACGATCCGGTGTGCGGATCCTGTCCGCCGCGGGTGATGGGGTCCACTTCCTCTTCGGGGATAATCTCATTAATCCGCGTGGCCGGATTTTCGCTATTCTCCGAGGGTTCCTGCTGCCGCGGACGACCGTCGCTGAACACGCCGCTAATCGAAGTCACCAGCTCTTCGCCGGAAAGATTCGTCACGATCGAAACGTTCCGAGTTTCCGACTTGGTCGCCGGTTCGTCGGGATCCTGTTCGTTCTCGTCGAAGTTCCCGTCGATCTCACCGTTGGGCCGGTCGTTGGGCGCCTTCTGAGAAAACGGAATAGACTGACGGTAAACCGCTTCGAAACGTTTCTTCTCCGCGACGATTTCGTCGGCGAAAACTTTGTTCAAGATGTCTGACA
>JAYUBV010000516.1:0-4116 GCA_043740655.1 Pseudomonadota bacterium
CTACCCGAAGCCCAGCCCCTAAGCGCCGCAGAGTTTGCGTGGATTAGCCGTTTCATCACCGACGGCGGCTGGGATCATTCCTTCGACTTTTTCTACGAGACGACGAGCCGCCGGTCGCTCGGTGAATTTTTGGACGCCATTCAGGAGCTCGACCGATCGGGTTACCTGGGGGAAGTTTTTGAAACCGCATTGAGGCTGAAGGACGAACGGGCCCGTGCGCTTGCCGCAGTGCTCCTACGACTCCAAAAATCGGGGGAACTCGGGCAGGGTCTGCGCTTCCTTCAAGTTATGGTAAAGTAAGCTAAATCCGGCTAAATCCTGCCCCCCTTGAAAACAGTCCCGCAAAGCACTATCTTTGCGGCTTCTTTCAACACTCTCTCGGAGGAATTTTGGTGAAAACGGGTCGGCGGCTCGCAGCCTTCAAGGTGCGAAGCTGGTGCGCGATTATTTTTTGCTTTACCGCCGTAGCGATGGCCGGCGAACGCCCTGTCCTCCCCGAACCCGGCCCAGATTCCAAGCTTACCGGAGGAAAAACCCCGGCTGACTTCTTCGGTGCACGGCTAGAGAACCAGGAGTGCCAGACCAAGCTCAAAAGCGTTCGCGACGAGCTAGTCACCAGCGAAGGCGCAGTGAAACGCCTAGTCGCCGAAAAGGCGCAGGCTTACCTTATCGAACGGGCGGAAAAGGTCGTAGCGGGATCGCGCGAAGCTTACCTCGATGGGCTCGAGATCTGCGGCCCCTGCGCCACGCGCGAGATCGAACGCCGCAAAATCATCTCCCTGACGAAAACGGAAATGTGGAATATCTCGGACGGCAGCTGCTACCTCGATCCGAAAAAATTCGGCAAACCCGCGTACGAGCGGATGGTGAAGTTTCTCTCGCACGTGGACAACTACGCGGCTTACCGAACAAACGGCCTGCGCAACATTTTGGAATTCGTGGCGCTCGACTCCACCAGCGGTGAAGTGCATCCCGAGTGGACCACCTTCGACAAACCTTTCTACGTTTTCATTTCGGTGCTCGGACCGAGCTTTCTCGGCGAAACTATGAGCCCGCAGTACGTGATTCTGAACGAAGTAAAAGAGAAGACCGAAGCCGATCTATCCAGGTGGTCGCTCAGCTTTAGGGGTGTGACGGCGCCGCGCGGATTCCGCGTTCCGGACGTTTATCAGTATTCCGCTTCGGGTAGAAAATCGATCGTCCGCTCTTTGAAACTGCCGAGCGTGCTCGGACAGTGGCACGTCGATACCGCAGGTAACCTGCGGTACTATACCGCGGCCGACTTCGGTGCGTTAGGAATCGCTTCGGGCTTCACGTCGAAGCTGGCCCGGCACGTAATACTAGAGACCATCGCCCATCTCTACGAGGCGGGGGCGGGAGAAAAGCCGTGATCGAACGCTACAGCCGACCGAAGATGACAAATCTGTGGTCGCTGGAAGCGCAGTTTCGCACCTGGATGGATATCGAGGTTCTCGCCTGCGAAGGCTGGCACAAGCTCGGCAAGATTCCCAAAGCGGACATCGAAAACATCCGCCACAAAGCCAATTTCAATACCGAAGAAGTCTTAGCGTTGGAACGCGAAACCCGTCACGACATGGCGGCATTCGTCTCCAATATGCAGAAGTACATCGGCGAGTCCGGACGGTTCATCCATCTCGGCATGACGTCGAGCGATGTCGTCGATACCGCGTTTGCTTACCGCCTGATGAAATCGTGCGACGTTTTGCTGGAAGAGCTGAAGCCGCTGCTGAAGCTGACTGCGGAAAAGGCCAAAGAGTATAAAAACGTTCCCATGATGGGACGCACGCACGGCATTCACGCCGAGCCCGTCACCTTTGGCATGAAGTGGCTCTACTGGCACGACATGCTCCTTCGCTCGGAAGCCCGGCTGAAGACCGCGCGCGAAGAGGTGGCGGTGGGTAAGATCTCCGGCGCCGTCGGCCACTACGCTCACCTGCCACCGCAGATCGAAGCCCACGTTTGCGAGAAGCTGGGACTTAAACCCGACACGTTCTCAACCCAAGTTATTTCCCGCGATCGTTTCGCCACGTACTTCTGCGCGTTGGGATTGCTGGGTTCGGTCGTCGAGAATATCGCGGTCGAGCTTCGCCACCTGCAACGCACCGAGGTCGGTGAAGTACGCGAAGGATTCAAAAAGGGGCAAAAGGGATCGTCGGCGATGCCGCACAAACGCAATCCGATTACCGCCGAAAATTTGACGGGCCTAGCTCGCCTGCTCCGCAGCTACGTGATCCCCGCGCTTGAAAACGTGGCCCTTTGGCATGAACGCGACATCAGCCACTCCTCCGTCGAGCGCGTGATCGCGCCAGACGCTAACATTCTGGCCGACTACATGCTGGGCCGACTGTACGAGCTGCTGTCCGGCCTCGAAGTGTATCCAGAGCGGATGAAAGAGAATTTGGAATCGTTGCACGGGGTGGTCTTCTCGCAGCAGCTCCTGCTGAAGCTGGTGGAGAAAGGCATGAGCCGTGATGACGCGTACCAAATTGTTCAGCGCACCTCCCTGGAAGCGCTAGACCAAAAGCAACCGTTACTGAACGTGCTGAAAAAGGAAAAGAAGGTCGGTGATGCTTTAAGTCAAACCGAGATCGAAGCCATCTTTGACCCTAAGAGCTTTTACGCGCATCTTGATTACCTATACGAGAAGGTACTAACACCATGAAGGTCGAAAAGACGAAGGTCCTCCGCGAGGGCAAAGCTAAAATCCTCTACGAAACGACGCAGCCGCACGATTTCTTGATTCAATATTTCAAGGATGACGCCACCGCGTTCAATGCCCTTAAGAAAGGACAGATAAAGGACAAGGGGATCATCAACAATCAGATCTCCACCTGGCTGTTTCAGTACGTTGGGCGCCACGGGGTACCGACCCACTTTGCCGATAAGCTTTCCGACCGAGAGATGCTGGTTCGTAAAGCCGAAATCGTGCCGGTGGAGATCGTAATCCGCAACAAAGCGGCCGGTAGCATTTTGAAACGCCTCGGGCTGGAAAAGGGAATGCACTTCCATCCCCCGCTGGTGGAGTACTTCTTGAAGTCGGATCAATTGGGCGATCCGCTCATCGGCGAAGGGCACATCTTTTACTTCAAGTGGGCCACCGAATCGGAGCTAAAGACCATGCAGCGCTTGGCGCTCGAAGTGAATCAACTCCTTTTCCGCGTCTTCTCCGAAGTCGGTCTCGAACTCATCGACTTCAAATTGGAATTCGGACGCGACGTGCGCCACGGCAACATCGTGCTGGCCGACGAGATCACCCCGGACGGGTCGCGCCTGTGGGACACCAAGACCGGTGAGCCAATGGATAAAGATCGTTTCCGTCAGGATCTGGGCGGCGTCGATGAGGCCTACCAAGAAGTCTACAAACGGCTCGAAAAATACTTTCAGGAGCACAAGTGAAAGCTCGCGTAACCATTTTCTACAAAGATACCGTTTTCGATCCGCAGGGTAATACCGTGGCGGAAGGGCTGCGGCGCCTAGGCTTCAAAACCGTGCAGAGCGCGCGGGTCGGTAAAGTCGTCGACATCGAGCTGGACTCGAAGAATGACAAAGACGCCAAGGCGTCGGTCGACAAGATGTGCGAAAAGCTGCTCGCCAATCCCGTCATCGAATCATTCAAGACGGAAATCCTCGCGGAAGGGGCGAAATGAAGGCTGCGGTCATCACCTTTCCGGGCTCCAACTGTGACGATGACGTCGTTTACTCGCTTCGCGAGTACGCCAAGTTTGCGGTGACCTCGCTGTGGCATCACGACAGCCCGGGGCTAGGTGACTACGATTTAGTGGTCGTTCCCGGCGGGTTTTCGTACGGGGATTACCTACGATCCGGTGCGATGGCCGCGTTGTCCCCCGTGATGGCGAAGGTAAAAGAGTACGCCGGCAACGGCGGCAAGGTACTCGGCATCTGCAATGGTTTTCAAATTCTTTGCGAAGCGCAGCTCTTGCCCGGTGCGCTGGCTAAGAACGAAAGCTCCACGTTTGTTTGCAAAGACGTTTATCTGAAGGTGCACGACGCGAATACACCGTGGACCAATAAAATGAAGACGAACGAAGTGATTCAGTTTCCGATCGCCCACGGCGACGGACGCTACGTGTGCGG
>JAYUBV010000517.1:0-4116 GCA_043740655.1 Pseudomonadota bacterium
CGTGCGGGTGGCGAGCTTAAAGACTTCCGAGCCCTGCATTTTGATTTTGTGCTGCTTCGCCGAGTATTCGGCCGCGTAGGGCGGCACCTTGCAGTAACCGTGCGGAATGCAGAGCATGTCCTGCGCCGTTCCGTCGGTGCCCAGATTGATGCCGATAATTCCGCTACCGGTAGGCGTAACTTCCGACCGCTGCAAAACGGTAGCGCCGGCGGCGTCGCCGAACAGCACGCAAGTCGACCGGTCTTGCCAGTCGATGAGCGTCGTCAACGTTTCCACGCCGATGATGAGTGCATTCTTCACTTTGCCCGAGGCAAAATATTGTTCCGCTACGGAGAGTCCAAACACCCATCCCGAACAGGCTGCTTGCAGATCGAAGCCAAACGCCTTGGTCGCGCCGAGCAGTGCCTGCAGCTGATTGGCCGTGCAGGGCATGACCGTATTAGGGGTGATGGTGCCGACCAGAATGAGGTCTAGCTCTTTGGGATCGAGTCCTGCCTGGTCCAGCGCCTTCTTTGCGGCGGCGTGGGCCATGCTCAAGGTGTTTTCCCCTTTTTGGGGATCAGCAACGCGGCGAGTCTGAATGCCGGTGCGGGTACGAATCCACTCGTCGTTGGTATCAACGAACGCTTCGAATTCTTTGTTGGTCATTACCCGTTCGGGAAATGCCGAACCCGCTCCGACGATTCTTCCGGTGTATCTCACCTACGGTTTACTCCGCGAGCGAGCGAACCAGCTTGCCCTTGTAATAGTGACAGCTTCCGCAGATGCGATGAGCCAACACGGGCTCGCCACAGTTCGTGCACGAAGCGTAATTAACTTTGGACAACGCCAAATGCGACCGGCGTAATGCCTGCCGAGTGTGAGAGCGTCGTTTCTTGGGTACTGCCATGATCTTCTCCTAAAAAAACCAACTTTAGTGCCGGATCTCTTCCAACACTGAAAACGGACTAAAAGCGTTCTTCTTTGCGCAATCGCAACTACTTGTATTTAAGTTGAGACCGCACTTTTGACAAACTCCTTTGCACTCAGCGCCACAAAGACTCTGGTACGGGAGGCTCAAAAAGAACTGCTCGCGAACGAGCGGGGCCAAATCAATGTTGTGCCCCTCAAAAAAGTGGACGTCCAGCTCATCGCTCTCTTCGGCGAGAACCGGGGCGGGTTTAGCCCGGGACGCGTGGGCCAAAGCCACCGAGAACTCGTGCTGGATCGGTAGCGGAAAGTTCTCCGCACAGCGGGAGCAAGCCTGCTCCACCTGAAAACCCATTTTGCCGCGCAGATAGTACTCCGGCTCGAGCTTGGTGATCTGCATTTCCAAGTTCAAATCGCTCTTCACGATCGAGCCGTCTTCGGCAATCGCCCGGACGAGGTCGCGCATCCACGCGTCCTGTTTCGTGGAGAAGCGGAACGCGCTATCCCCTTCGGCTAAATGTGTAAGAGCTAGCTTCATAATAAAGCTCGCAAATCTAGCAGTTACGTCATTTTTAGCAAGTTGAAAAACTCTTGGCGGGTACTTGGGTTGCGGAACTCGCCCAGTACGGAGCTGGTCTGGGTGGAAGAGTTTTGCTTCTCCACTCCGCGCATCATCATGCACATGTGCTGAGCCTCCATGACTACGCCCACCCCTTCGGGTTTGAGGATGTCCATCAAAGTCGTCGCAATCTCGTTGGTCAGCCGTTCCTGAACCTGCAGGCGGCGAGCGAAAACATCAACGATTCTGGCCATTTTAGAAAGGCCGATAATCTTCTTCTTGGGAATGTACCCCACGTGGCACTGCCCAAAGAAGGGGACCAGGTGGTGCTCGCAGAGGCTGTAAAACTCGATACGACGGACGATGACCATGTCGGAGTGGGTGGCGTCGAAGAGGGCGCCATTGACCACCTCGTCCACCGACTTCTGGTAGCCGGCGGTCAGGAAGCGGAAGGCCTTCAGGAAGCGGCCGGGGGTCCTAACGAGCCCCTCGCGGCCCGGGTTCTCACCAATCGCCGTCAGTAGGGTACCCACCCCGTCCAGAAGCTTTTCCTGGTGCTCCCCAAACCCGAAGTCCTCGGTGTAGGCCGGGTGGGTCGAAAGCTTAGCGGTTTGCTTGCCCTTATTCTTAGTGCGCGCGGCCATCAAAATCTCCGTAGTACTCAGCCCAGTTGCGTCCGGTGCTCTTAAGTTTGAGCTTAAAGAGTTCGACCCGCTCGGTGGAGGAGGTGCGGATGGCCGGGGCCAAACGATTCCATAGCTCCAGCAGCAGAACCTCCGAGGTCGGAAGCTTACCGGCCAGGAAGGGAACGTCGTGGTTTAAGTGGCGGTGGTCCAACGGGCTCACCACCAGCTCTTGCAGTAACGACTTAAGCTTCTGAAAATGAACGACCATCCCCGTGGCCGGGTCAGCCAGACCCTTAACGGTGACTTCGAGCTCGTAGTTGTGGCCATGGCCAAATGGGTTCGAGCAGGCGCCAAACGCCTCTAAGTTTTGTTCGGGCGTCCAGTCGTCGCGGAAGAGGCGGTGAGCCGCAGAAAACTCAACGAGACGGGTTATGAAAATTGGGCCAGACATGAGCGCGCAAGCTAACAAGAGTGGCGGCGCTGCACAACTGAAACCCTATTTCTCGGCCGTCTTCAGCGATTTAGCCTCGGCGTCCGCTTTTTCTTCTTGGTCCCGTTTCTTCTTTTCGTCGTCATCCGGATTGGCCACGGCGAGCCCCACTTTAATTAGGGAGTTCAACGCCCCGTAAACGGCCGTCCCGATTTGGTAGGAGATAAACAGCTCGTAGGGGACCTCTAGCGTGATGAGATTTCTAACCGGACCGTTTTTTCCTACGTACTCGATGGCGGGCACGCGGCTGGGGCGGACGACCCTTACGCCCGCCAAGTAGATTGCGCTCAGCGTGGGGATGTGTCGAATGAGAGGCGGAATGTAGAGCCCGGTACTGCTCCGGAGGGCCCGGCAGACGCCTCCGATGCACATGTTATAGGTGAACTTGCCGTCGTGCTCCGTTAAGAAAGTTTTGAGGTTTTCCAGCTCCTCGGGGGTAACCGCGACGCGAAAACGGAAAAAGCCCTTGTTTCCTTTACGGGCCGTCTTCTCGATGGCTTCCGAGGTCGTATTCTTATGGTAGAGCACGAGCCCTCCCCAGACATCGCCGCTGACCTCAAGCTCCGCGTGGCTGATAACGGCATAGCCAGCCTTGGGATACCAGATGACAGCCACCTCCTCCGTAAGCCGGCCAGACGGGCTTAGCGGCTTCAGCGCCTCCGTGCACCCGTCCGTCAGTGGCGAGGCAAAACTAGTTCCCGCTAGGACGGCGAACGCGAAAAACATTTTTCCTAAGGTAAGCACCCCCAGCATTATAGCGGTTCCGCCTCTCCAAATTATGGGGGGCGGCTGGTCTCTCTCCGCTAAAAGTTGGCGGTTAAGCAATGTCGGTAGTTGGTCTCGATGGTTTTGCAGGTTAACTCCTAGGCCTTTCCCGGGTGGCTCCGCCGGCTAGTCCCAACGCCCAAGCCGGTTGGCTCGCCTGGATTCGCCGGGGGCGATCCCAGCGGCCACCGAAGGATGGGCTGCGTGGTGCGGACGAGCACTCGGCTTGGAGTTACCGCCGCAAATTATGTAGGCCAGTCTGGTGCGCAAGTCGATGATGCGCGGAGCAAAGTGTGATGAGGTTACCCGGAACATCTTCCCCTCCGCGTGAACGTGGCTTTACGTGATGGCGCTCGACCCAAGCCGCCGAAGCGCAAAGCGCCCCATTTGGAAGCCTCGCCCGACACCGCCCCTCATCGCGTTGATTCACTTCGTGGCGAACATACGCTGGGAGGTTTCCTGAGGAAGGGCGTGGAGCTGCAGCCGAGCCCTTCGTCGACTTCAAACTCTTAGCCGCTACCCGTTTAGCTTTTTGCACCGCATCTTTGTGCTTTAAGTAAAAGTCGGCCATTTCACCGAGCACGTGTTCCAGACTCTTATCCTGCCCCATGATTTCTCGGACGCGCTTTAGCTTTATTTCCAGTTCGTTTGAGGTTCCCATTTTCAACTCCGAGCGGTCGCCGGAAACAGCTCTGATTTTCTTTTTGGGCATGGCCTTGGAATTTACGGCGCAGACTTGGCGTTCTAGTTCACGTTGGGAAAGACGT
>JAYUBV010000518.1:0-1154 GCA_043740655.1 Pseudomonadota bacterium
GCCAGCGTCGGGGGAACGGGAATGCCCCACGACGACGGATGGGTTGCCGAGATTTCCTTCATGCCCTTTTCCAAGAGCGAGTAGGCGAAGGGTTGGAACGGCGCCGGAATCGACGTTTTGTCGAAGTACTCCTTCAGCCGATCCTTCCAGGCGCCGAGCGAGAAGTAATACTTCTGCATCTCGCGCGTCTTAGGAATCGAGTCGCATTGCGAACAGCGTGGGTCTTTGAGGTCAATGCAATCGTTGGTGATGCCGCACGCTTCGCAGCCGTTGCCGCCGGTGGGTTTGCCGCACGACGGGCAGCCGCCTTTAACGAATGCTTCGTGCAGGTACATCGTGCACGTGCCGCAGTAGAGCACGGTCGAGGCCTTAAGCCTTAAATTTCCGTTGTCGACGAGCCGCTCAAAAAAGTTTTGCACGAAGGTGACGTAGGCCGCGTTGCCATGCGGACGCAGAAAGTAATCGGCCTTCGCGCCAATCTTTTCCTGCACGCCGGTAATCTCCGGTATGAAACGATCGAGGACCCCTTCGGCGGTTAGCCCCAGCTTCAAACCCTTAGCCGGAACGTAGCTCTGGTTGTCATCGCTGCCGCAGACGTAGCTCACTTGCGTACCGTTCATCCGGTAGAAGCGGCGGAGAATATCCGCAACCACGTACGGCCCGGACAGGTGGCCCAGGTGCAGTTCGCCGTTCGGGGTGGGGGGCGCGCTGGCTAGGAACATACGCGCTGGCTTCACGTCGTCGTAGGCACGGCCGCGATTTTCCCAGTACACCGAAACAAATTTCATCCGCTCGGTCTCGGACAGGTTCGTCAGCGTGTGGTTTGAATGGGGCGGAATCAGGACGACGTCGCCCGCGCGAACTGCGCAAACCTCGTCGTTAATTTTCATCGTGCCCTGACCTTCCAGGATCATGAAGGTCTCGCCGTCGTAGTGATCGTGGGGGGCCGTAAACCCCTTGGGCGGAATTTCACAGTAAGTGCTTCCGAACGGCGGCGGCGCCAAGTCGTCACTGGCCGCCCCTAGGGCGTTGGAATAGATTTTCTGACAGAAGATGCCGTAAGCATCCTCCAATTTGGACGGATCAAAACGCTGAACGAACATCATCAACCTCAACAACCAATGCGCGACGACATGTAATCCCTGAGTTCGGTT
>JAYUBV010000519.1:0-4107 GCA_043740655.1 Pseudomonadota bacterium
CGACATCCGAAGCCTCGGCGCGCGATGGGCGCGGTGAGTTCACCATCGACATCAGCATCTGGGTCGCGATGACCACCGTCTTGCCTTTGAGGTTGCAACGGCGGGTAATCTTTTTCTGTAGCACCGGCACGCGCTCGTTACCGACCTCCACCGCGAGATCGCCGCGGGCGACGAGCACCCCGTCGGAGGCATCGATGATCTCGTCGAGGTTCGACAGCGCGTCGCGCTTTTCGATCTTAGCGAGCACCTTAATGCGGCTATTTCTCGACGCCAAAAACTCTTTTAAGTGACGAACTTCCTGCGCCGTGCGCACGAAGGATAGCGCGATGTAGTCCACGTCATTTTCCACGCAGAACAAAATATCGGAGTAATCCTTCTCGGTGATGGCGCTGGCGGAGAACGAGGTTTCGGGCACGTTGATGCCCTTATTCTCTTTCACGATACCGCCGTTGACCACGCGGAGGCGGAGGCGGTTGCCTTCCTTGCCCTCGACTACGAGGTCCATCAATCCGTCGTCCAGCAGCACGGTGTTACCCGGGGCTACGTCCTTCACAAAATCTTTGTAGCCGCAGGGGATGACCAGCTTGCCGTCGACGAGGCCACCCACGATGGGCTCCGACGTTATGTAAACGATGTCGCCGCCCTTGATCTCGACCTGGCCGTTTAGAAGCTTTGCGACGCGAATCTTGGGCCCCTGCAGATCGGCCATGATGCCGATGGGCCGCTTTACCTCTTTGGAGACCCAACGAAGGTCCGCAATGATCCGCTTAAAATTCTCGTGTTTCCCGTGGGAGAAATTGAGGCGCGCCGCATCCATTCCTTCCTGGGCTAACCGAAGGAGAGCTTCTTTTTTATCAACCGCAGGACCAATGGTTCCAATAATCTTTGTTCGACGCATTCGCAGCATAGCCATGCGGGCACAATAAAAACGTCGGGCGTCAATGTAAACACGTTACAATTAACTTTAATGAAGAACTTCGCGCTCATGGCCACTTTTGTGCTGGTTCTGACCGCCCAGGGCGAAGCGAACAAGCAGGCCCCCGCCCCTCCCCCCGATGGTGGCAAACCGCTGGCTACCTCCAGCCAGGAAGTAAAGGCCGGCGAATCCTACTCCCACGAGGTGGAATCCACCGAACGAGGCCACCGTCTTTACCCCTCCAATTGGGGTACGGTTGGTCTATTCCGCGTGCGATCGGCGGAGGCCATGCCAGCCGGCGCCGTCTCCTTCGGTATCGGCGGTGAGTTCTACTCCACCGACAACGTGGTCGCGCCGGGCTCGGTCAACACCATCGCGGAGATGTTATTCGTGGGGTATGCCCTCACCGACCGTCTTAGCTTGGGGCTCCAGCGCCGGAACTCGTCCACTACCTACGGCACGCCCAGCCAGCTGATTTCCTCTTTGGGTGATTTCAACTTCACCGGCCACTATTCCATTCCGGTGACCCGCGCGTTGGCGCTAGCGCCCGTCGCCAATATTCTCATCGCTTCCGACTTCAACAACCTGAGCCCTTCGGGCCGCACGCTGAGCGCGGGGCTAGGGCTGCTGGGAACGTTCAGCCTTTATCCGGCGACGAATCTACCGTTGTTCCTCCACGCGAACGTGATTTACCACTCGCCACAGGTTTCATCGGGCGGGTACAACCCGGCCCACGCGTTTTACAACTTCAGCCGGTTCCACACGGTTACGTTGGCCTTGGGCGGAGAGTTCGAGCTGGGCGATTTCGTTCCGTTCTTCGAATGGTGGCAACCGGTTCAGGCGAACAGCACGCTCGGCCTTTCGGGATCGCCCTCTTCGCTCAGCGTAGGCCTGCGCGTGACCCCGCTGGAAAACAAAGGGCTAGCGCTATTACTGGGCAGCGACATCGGCGTGATTCGTAACCGTGGCACCGGCCTCGTAGCGGGCGTGCCGTTCACCCCGGGGTTCCAGATAATCGGTCAGGCTAGCTACACGTTCGGACTCACCCAGTCAGAACGCCGACATTACAAAACCACTGCCGACGTGAACGTGGTCAACCGCAGGTTCGTTTTGAACAAGAATGTGAACTTCAAAGTGGCGAGCGCAGTGCTTGAATCATCAAGCAACGAGCTACTCGATCAGATTGCGGACGTAGCGAAGAAGAATGAAGTGAAAAAACTTTTGATCGTGGGCCACACCGACTCCTCCTTCGACGAAGACTACAACCTGAAGCTATCGCTCGCCCGAGCCAACACCGTGAAGAAATATCTCGCGGGCAGGGGTATCGCGGAGGACATCATGATGACCCAGGGCTACGGCAAGCGTAAGCCTAAGGCAACGAACCTCACCGAGGAAGGACGCCAGCTAAATCGGCGTGTGGAATTCTTCGTCGTAGATTAGTGCTCGAGGCGAAAGTTGAAGACGATACGGAATCATTTTCCGCCGGGCGAGGTTTGCGAAATCTCGGCAAAGAGTCCCATCATCTCGCCGACCACCTTGCCGCGAGCCGCGACCAAATTGTGGTTGGCAATGGATCCGGTGGACGTGCAAACGATCCCGGCCGTTCCCTGGTAGGGGTAGGCGCTTTGCGGACATGGCGACACTTCGTCGGCCCTCTTCATCGCACGCACGGGCGACAGTGGAATATCGGTAAATTTAGCCGGGCGTGCGTTTAAAATGGTGAGAGGCTGCGCAGCCAGCGAGGTTTCGGGTTCGCGGTTTTCGAAACCGCCACCGTGCCCACCCGCACGTGATGAACGAAACTCTTGCTCCTGCCGATGGCGCACGCTACGGGCCGCCCCCTCTTCCACTTCTTTTAAACAGGCGTGGTACTGAACGGTGCAGCCTTGCGGATCGGACTGCGCGATTGGCGAAATGTTGCACGCGTAGTACTCGTTGTAACATTCATTCCCGGCGGCCTTTGCCGATATGGGCAAGGCGCAAATGAGTAGCAATAGGAATGTAGTACGTGCCTGAAACAAGGTGCCGCTCCTACTCCTTAATGGGTGCATTCGACGTACCGCTTTTTAGAATACACTTTCCCGAACTTGAGCCTGAACTGTGGTGTAAACCGCCTGTATACAAGCCGTGTTTCGGCTAAGAATAGATCAGTGTCGTAACGGATTGCGGTTTTCGCAGGGGTACGGGGTGGGATGTAATGGGTGCGCTGGACGGGTAGTCATTGCGAGGGCACAGCCCCGGGCAGCGGCCAGGCGAATCCCGTGGAATGGGGACGTCCGCTTTTTTGGTAAGGGCGGGGTGCTAAAGGGTGGGCTTCGTATTTCGACGTCCGCTGGTTGGTAAGGTGGGGGCTGGAGTCGCCTAGTCGTCCGCGCTGTTTTTTGTTCAACGTCTTTGACGACGTTCCGCGCGGCGGCTGTAGCGTGGGGTAGGTATCCGTCTTCAACTTTTCATTCGGGTGACCGAACTAGGGCCAAGCCCGCGTGCGGGTTGCGTTCTTTTTCGGGGGGGCGTATGGCGAATTTATTTGACGAGGTAAATGACGAGAAAATTGTTTTGCCGAGAATAGGGTCGGCACCTCCACTTTTTTTTCGATCTTTCGCGCATGGTTACTTTCCTAACGACGGTTTGGTTTGAAATGGTTTCTCGCCCATTTTCCGCACTGCCGTGACCCCGTCCCGCTGACCGAAAAAAGCCGTGTTAAATATTTTCCATGAACGCAGCACTACTTCATGAACGGGCAGTTTCTTTGGCGAAGACCTACAAGCAATCAGAAAGCGGGTTGCTGGAAGTTTTAATTTCCATGCAAAGGACGGATGCCTTTAGACATCTGAGGTTTCCCAATCTCTTTATTTACTGCGCCCAAGGGCTGGGGTTGAGTGAAGCCCAAGCCTGCTATTTTTCTAAAGTGGCGCGTAAGTCTGAAGAAGTTCCGGCATTAAAAGCGGCCATCGATGACGGAACTATCTCGTTGTCCCAGGCCCGGCGCGTCGTGGCCGTGATTACAACCGAGAACTCGAAAGAGTGGATTGAAAAAGCCGCCACCCTTCCTCAGCGGGAACTAGAACGAGCGGTTACCGTGGCTAACCCCAAAACAACCGTTCGAGAAAAGATTAGACCCATCGCCCCGACGCGCAGTGAGTTACGGGTCGGGATTTCGGTGGAATTAGAAGCCAAGCGGGTGAGGTCGA
>JAYUBV010000520.1:0-4098 GCA_043740655.1 Pseudomonadota bacterium
TCGCGGGTAGCGGCCGATCCCTTTGCGGCAAGCTCCGTTGGATTGTTCAGTCGCTTGGCGGGTGTGGGCACCGTTTTCCTCGTCATCATCGCACTCGTCGGTGCGGTGGTGCCGCACTTTGCTTACCAGCAGTATCGCGAATTCGTCGTCAAAAAGAACGAAGAAACGAAAAAAGAATTGCAGGGGCAACTGGATTCCATCACAAAAGAAATTGCGCGACTGGTTCCGTTCCAAAAAGAACTCGAAAGTTACGAAGCGCAAAAAAAGCTTTTGCGTGAGCGACTGGATCTGATCCAGAACCTGCTCGCATCCCGCAGCGCTCCGGTCAACGTGCTGGATGCGATTGGACAGAGTCTGCCGACCAAGGCGTGGCTTACCAACGTGGAGTTCGATGCCAAGGCCTCCCGTCCACTATTGGTCCTGAATGGGCAAGCGCTGACCAACGACGATGTGGCGGATTACGTCGATAAACTGGGTGAATCCGTTTACTTCAACGACGTCAGCCTCGACTCGCTAGTATTTGGCCGCGGCTCGGGGGGGATGAGCACCGTGGACGTAAAGTTGTTCGTCATCACGTTGTTCCCCAAGGGAATCATTTCGACGTCCAACGTGCGTTCTACCGCAACCGTAAGCGCGGCCGCTCCGGCCTCCCCCGCGGCTACACCGACGGCCCCGGCTACGGCCGGTGCTCCGCCGGAAGCGGGGGCGACCGCCAAGCCCAACCGGCGCTTAAGGAGGAAGCAGTAATGAGATCAAAACTACTGCTCGCTTTCATGATCTTTTTATCGGGCTGCGGATTTGCCGCTTACGAGTACTACGAGTTCATCAACGGTGAAGTCGTGGAGATGGAGCAGGAACAGGAAGCGATACGCAAGAAGATTACGGTTAAGCAAAACGACTACAACCGATTAAAGGGCTTTGCCGCCAACATCGAAACCGTGAAGCAGGAACTGCGCGAGCTAAACCTGCAGCTTGAATCGGCGCTGGAGCATTTACCCAAGACATTCAATCTGTCCGGACTTTTGCGCAAGCTGTCGAGCCTGGCGCAGAACTCGGGAGTGGATCTGGCGAGCTTCAAACCGGATAAAACCGAGACTCGTGGCGACGGACAGTTTTTTGCGTCGATAAAAATCGACTTCGACATCAAGGGAACTTACGCCCAAACCCTGTTGTTTTTCGATCAGCTTACGCGTTTGAAACGCATCGTAAATTTAGAAACGATGAAGATGACTACTCGCGACAACAACGCCAACAAATCTTCGGCGGTGTTATCGGACATTACGGGGACGATTCGCACCTACCGGTTTACGGACTAATTTTGGGTTTTAGGAGAACGCCAACTTGAAACACCTGATTCTAATGATGGCAGTGCCCGCGATACTCGGTGGGCCTGCGCACGCGTTGGAGCCGGAGAAGGAAAAGCTTCAGATCTACTCTCCGATCGGCAAGCGCGATCCGTTTAAGCCCCCGTCAACCGCGACGACGGGCAAAGAGATTCTTTCATTGAACCCGCTCGAGCGGTTTGCGGTCGAACAGTTCCAGCTGCGCGCTATCCTAAAGGGCATGGGTAAAAACCGCGCAATGATCGAGGATCCCGAAGGACGCTCGTACATCATTTCCGAAGGGGATCGCATGGGGAAAGAGCGTGCCACCGTCAGTAAAATTCTGACGAACGAGATCATCATCACAGAGAAGACATTCAACTACCTGGGAAATTTGAGCCTTTACGAAAAGGTTTTGTCGCTGCCGCCGGATAAGGAAATTTCCCAATCCGTCCCGGAACGGAACGAGACCGTAGAGCGCAATACCACCGCGGTCAAAAAGCCATAGTTTTTTTAGAGTCGAGGTAACCCATGAAAACCTTAAAACTGTTCCTACTGTCGGCAGCGCTTACGGGCTTTCTCTTCCCCGGGACCTTCGCCCGGGGCGCAGACGAAGACACGCTCGAGCTCGAAGACATTATTAAACCGAGCGCGCAGAGCCCAGGTTCGGCCACAAAAAACTCGGCCTCCGCCGACGACGAGTCACTGAAGGACCTGGAAAAGATAATCGACGTCCAGGAGTCCAGCGAGAATCGAAAAAAACCGATACGGTCGGCGAAGCAAGAAAAGGCCAAGCCGGTGCAGGATGACTTTGCCGACGACCGCGAGCCGGCGGAAGATGTCCCTTCTTTCGATTCCGACCTGGGGGGCGAAAACGCGGCCGCGCAAAAGTCCGCCGCGCAGGGCGATCCTTCCGTCCGCAACGTCCTCAATAATTTGGAGTTTAGGCAGGAAGGTGCCAAGTCTCGCATCATCGTGACTTCGCGCGTACCCCTGCGTTACCGCGAAGTGAAAAATCCCACGATGAAGCAGATCGTCTACTTCTTCGAAAATACGGAAACCCCCGAACGCCTGCAGCGCGCTTACGACACTACCGAGTTCGTAAGCCCCGTCGCCTTGTTCACGCTGCTGCAAATGCCGAAGGAAACGCCGCCGTCCAGCAAGCTCATCATCCAACTCCGCGAAGACTCCGTTCCGGCAGTCATCACTTCTGAGCGCGGCATGTACATTGAATTTTCCGCCCCCAAAACCTCCGGCCCCGACGGCACGGGCATCCGCCTTCTGTCGGCAAATAAAGAGCGTGCCGGAAGCGGGGAAGAGAACCTGTACTTGGGCACCCAGTCTTTTACCGGCCGGGTCATCAACAAGCTCGAAATCAAAAATAGCGACATCCAAGACGTACTGCGCCTTATCGCGAAAACGTCGGGCTACAACATTGTGGTCGGTGACGACGTGACGGGTAAGGTGGGAACGCTGAGCCTTAACAATGTGCCGTGGGATCAGGCGTTCGCCCTGGTGCTACAGTCAAAAAAACTGGGTTACGTGAAAAACGGAAACGTGATTCGCGTAGCCACGCTCACGTCATTGAAGACGGAGAAAGACGAAGCACTCGCCAGCGAGAATGCGCGTATCAAGGTGGAACCGCTGCGCACCGTGCTGATCCCGATTAGCTACGCGAAAGCGGCGGAGCTAGCGCCACAGGGGAAGAGCTTTCTCACCGATCGCGGCGCCATCGACACCGATCCGCGCACCAACACGATCATCGTCAAAGACGTGGACCGCGTCGTGACGCGTGTGCAGAAACTTTTCGCCGCCCTCGACACCCAACCCCCGCGCGTCGCCATTTCCGCGAAAATCATCGAAATGAAGACCGAGTTCACGCGCACTTTTGGTTTCAATGCCCTGCGCGCGTCGACCGATTTCTCGGGCATCAATCTGACCGCGAATCAGAACCTGAGTTCCGCGGGTTCCAACGTATTCACGCTACGCGCTCCGCAATTCGCCAGCCTCGAAACGCAATTCCAGGTGGCGGAAACGGAGAGCAAGGCGAAGACGTTGGCCAATCCGTCGGTAAGCGTCGTGGCGAACCGTCAGGCTAGCATTTCGCAGAGCTTGTCGTTCTTCGTGCAGGACTCTTCGGTAGCGGGCGGCGTGGTCATTCCGACCTCGCGTCAAGTTACGACGACTCTCACCATGGATGCGACACCCATCGTCGCGGGTGACGGTTCGATCTTCTTAACGCTGAACCTCAAAAACGAAATTCCGAACTTGGCGGGGAGCAGCACCACGATCGACGCGCGTAACGTCAGCACCCAGGTGTTGCTCGAAAACGGCGACACGGCGGTCGTCGGCGGCGTGTTCACCAACAACTTAAACACTGGCCATGACGGTATTCCGTTGCTGATGCGCATCCCCGTACTGGGCAATCTCTTCTCGCGTCACTCGCTCATCGATCGGCGCAATGAAATCTTCGTCTTCGTGACCGCTAAGATTACGAATGCGGAAGAGTCGTTCAAACGTAACTTCTAAGGAGGCGCTATGACCACCACGGCAATTCTTTTGATCTGGGCTTTGGGAGTGACTACTACGATGTTGGTAATGCGCGCTTACGCGAGTGCAAAAATATTGGTGGCCGCAGTGAGAACTGATTTTCAAAAAGTAGAATCACGCGTTGCGATAGTGGAAGAAGCTTCGGAAAAAATTCGGCGCGACGCCGAAATTCAACTGCGCGCGTTGGCCAACATCGCGGTCGAAGCGCGCACGATTCTCGAAAGAG
>JAYUBV010000521.1:0-4095 GCA_043740655.1 Pseudomonadota bacterium
CCAAAAGCGGCAGTTCAAGCCGTCGGAAGTCACCGCAAAGTATTTGGCGGAGATCAAGCGCCAGAACCCCAAGCTAAACGCGTTTTTGCACGTGAACGAGACGGATACGTTGAAGCGCGCCCGCGAGCTGGACGACAAGATGGGCGATGTAGAAAAGCTACCGCTCTTCGGCGTTCCCATCGCGATCAAAGACAATTTCAACGTGAAGAACTGGCGCATGAGCGCTGGCTCCAAGATTTTGGGCGAATACGTGGCGCCCTATACTGCGACGTCGGTGGAGCGGCTCGAAGCGGCCGGTGCGATCTGTATCGGCAAGACGAACCTCGACGAGTTCGCCATGGGCTCTTCGAATGAGAACAGCGCCTTCGGTCCGGTGAAAAATCCGTTCGACCACACGCGCGTTCCCGGCGGCAGCAGCGGCGGATCCGCGGCCGCGGTCGCGGCGTCTTTGTGCCCGGCCAGTCTCGGCACGGACACCGGTGGCAGCATTCGGCAGCCCGCTAGTTTGTGCGGAGTCGTCGGTGTGAAACCGACTTACGGACGCGTTAGTCGTTACGGCGTGGTCGCCTTTGCGAGCAGCTTGGATCAGGTGGGCCCATTCGCGAAAAACGTGTGGGACGCCGCCCGTGTGCTCGAAGTGATGGCGGGCTACGATGGCAAAGACGCGACTAGCTCGCGTGCTCTGGTGCCGAAGTATACCGAGTCGCTGCAGCGAGTGTCGCTAAAGGGTGCTGCGATCGGCGTGCCGCGCGATTGGACCGAGAGCCTTGAGGGCGCCGGCAAAAAAGCTTTCGAAGCGTCGCTAGAGCTGCTGAAGTCCGAAGGGGCTAAGCTTGTCGACATCAAGCTGCCGCACGCTAAGTACTCGCTGTCGGTTTACTACCTACTGGCTACCAGCGAAGCGAGCAGCAACTTGGCCCGCTACGATGGCGTTCATTACGGTTTTCGCGCGAAGGATACCGACACGCTTGAATCGGTTTACATGAAGTCGCGCGGGCAAGGCTTCGGACGTGAGGTGAAGTTGCGCATCATGCTCGGCACCTACGCGCTGTCGGCCGGTTACTACGATGCCTTCTACGGTAAGGCGAACCTCGTCCGCCGTAAGATCCAGCTCGATTTCGCGGAAGCGTTTAAGTCCGTGCAGGCGGTGGCGGTGCCCACGTCTCCCACCTCGGCGTTCAAGCTGGGGGAAAAGACGGACGATCCCCTGACGATGTACCTTTCGGACATCTACACGCTCCCGGTCAACTTGGCCGGCCTGCCGGGGCTTTCCGTACCGTGCGGCAAAGACGAGCACGGGTTGCCGATGGGGCTGCAGCTTATCGGAAAACATTTCGACGAGAACACCCTTTTCCAAATCGCCCGCGGTTTCGAACTGGCGCGCGGGGCCTTCTCGCTTCCCAAATGGTCAGAGGCAAAATGAGCGCACGCGATACGTACGAAGCGGTAATCGGTTTAGAGATTCATGCGCAGCTGCTCACCAAGAGTAAGATGTTCTGCTCGTGCCCGAACTCGTTCGAGGGAAATCCGAACACGTTTATTTGTCCCGTGTGCACGGGTCAACCGGGCAGCCTGCCGGTGATCAATCAGAAGGCGATTGAGCTGGGCGTGCGGGCCGCGTTGGCGGTGGGTGCGACGGTGCACGAAGAAAGCATCTTCGCGCGTAAGAACTATTTTTATCCGGATTTGCCGAAGGGCTACCAGATTTCGCAGTACGAACGTCCTTATTGCACGGGCGGCTTTATCACCGTGCGCTTAAAGGGCGGGGAAGAGAAGCGGATCGGCCTCACACGTATTCACTTCGAAGAGGATGCAGGTAAGTCGGTCCACCGCGGTCACGACACTCTGGTAAACTTGAATCGCGCCGGCGTTCCGTTGTGCGAAATCGTAAGCGAGCCCGACCTGCGCACGTCGCACGAAGCGGGTCAGTACCTGCGCACGATGCGCAATCTGCTTCGTTATGCCGAAGTGTGTGACGGTAACATGGAAAAGGGTAATTTTCGTTGCGACGCTAACGTTTCCGTCCGAAAGCATGGCGCGCCCAAATTCGGTACCAAGGTGGAGCTTAAGAACATCAACTCCTTTCGTTTCGTCGAAAAAGCGATCGAGTACGAAATCGATCGTCAGATCGCAGCACTCGAAAGCGGCGAACCTATCAAGCAGCAGACGCGTGGCTGGAACTCGGCCAAGAACATTAGCGAAGTGATGCGCGATAAAGAGCAGGCGCACGATTACCGCTATTTCCCGGAGCCGGATTTGGCACCATTGCTGATCCCCGCTTCGCAGCAGGCCACCATCAGGTCGCAGATGCCGGAATTGCCGGAAGCAAAACGTGAGCGTTTCAAAACCGCGTTCCAGCTGGCCGATTACGACGCGGCGGTGCTGACGGCGTCGCGCGACCTGGCCGATTACTACGAGCAGGTCGTTAAGACGGCCGGAGCCGGCCAGGAAAAGGCCAGCGCGAACTGGATCATGAATGAATTGCTCGGGCGCCTGAATGCGGACGGCGCGGAGATCGAAGACTCTCCCGTGTCGGCGGAGCATCTGGGAACTTTGATTCAAAAGATCTCTAGCCAGGAACTTAGCGGCAAGATGGCTAAAGACGTGTTCGAAGAGATGTTCAAAACGTCGAAATCGCCCGACGCGATCGTGAAGGAAAAGGGGCTAACCCAGATCTCCGACACCGGCGCGTTAGAAAAAGTGATTCGCGAAGTAATTGCGGCCAATCCCAAGCAGGCCGAAGATTTCCGCGCGGGCAAAGACAAGTTATTAGGATTTTTCGTGGGGCAAGTGATGAAGGCTACCAAGGGGCAGGGGAATCCCGGTCTCGTCAATGAGCTCTGCACTAAACTTTTGAAGGAGTGACATGCGTCGTGCACTGATTACCGGAATTAGCGGACAAGATGGCTCGTACCTAGCTGATTTGCTTTTGCAAAAAGGTTACAAAGTTTTCGGCGTCGTTCGTCGCTCTTCTAACGAGCGCTTCGACCGCATTGCGCACATACAGGATCGCGTGGAGCTAATTCACGCCGATCTTCTCGACCAGGTGTCCTTGTCGAAGGCGCTGGAGAAAGCGGAGCCGGAGGAGGTTTATAACCTTGCGGCGCAGTCGTTTGTGCCCACCTCGTGGGAACAGCCGGTTTTGACGGCGGAGTTTACCGCCATTGGCGTATCGCGCCTTCTCGAGGCGATTCGGGCAGTGTGCCCCAAGACGAAATTCTACCAGGCCTCGTCGTCCGAAATGTTCGGTAAGGTCCGCGAGATACCGCAGTCGGAGATGACGCCGTTCTATCCGCGTAGCCCGTATGGCGTGGCCAAGGTGTACGGCCACCACATCACGGTGAACTACCGGGAAAGCTACAACCTATTTGCGGTGTCGGGCATTCTGTTCAATCACGAATCGCCGCGGCGCGGGCTAGAGTTCGTCACGCGTAAGATTACCGACGGCGTGGCCCGTATCAAAACGGGTCTGGCTAAGGAGCTGCGCATGGGCAATCTGGAAGCCAAGCGTGACTGGGGTTTCGCGGGAGATTACGTGCGGGCGATGTGGATGATGCTCCAGCAGAAAGATCCGACGGATTTCGTGATCGCCACCGGGGTGGCGCATTCTGTCCGCGAGTTCGCCGATATTGCTTTCAAGGTCGCGGGGCTGAACTACCAGGACTACGTGAAAGTGGATCAGGCCTTCATGCGTCCCGCAGAGGTGGATACACTGCTCGGTACGCCCGCCAGGGCTCAAAAAGAGCTGGGTTGGAAACCGGAAATCACCTTCGAAGAGATGATTCGTATGATGGTGGAGTCCGATCTCCAAAGGTACCGTAAGTGAGCTACAAATGAGAATGCTACGGCGTTCCCTGTTTCTTCTGCTATTCCCCCTGTTCGTCTTTGCGGCGGATATCTTCTACTGCCCTATGAAGTGTGAGGCGGACAAAACGTACGCGCAAAAAGGGAAATGTCCGATCTGCCACATGAACCTGGAGCCGGTCGGCGAGGGCGGGCGCAAGGGAATGCAGATTCCCGACGTGCGCGTAGACCTCAACGTGACCCCGGCCGCCAAGGCCAAGGAACCACTAACGCTGAACTTTGCGTTACGAA
>JAYUBV010000522.1:0-1148 GCA_043740655.1 Pseudomonadota bacterium
ATTCCCACGACGGCGCCGCCAATGGCGGGCCACCACATCCAGTGAAGGGGCAATCTGTCGAACTGGTCCTCTATCCAGTATACCAATTTGGTTACCGCCACGCTCGCGGCGCCAACCAACACCCCCTCCACTAGATACCCGGCCATGGCACCGGTGGTGGGGGCCGTGACGGTGCCCAGGGTGAAGGCGGGTTCGGATCCAAAAAGCAGCAATCGAAGCGTTCCCGCCATCGTGGCGGCGAGCGCAATCGGCAAGAAGGATCGCGGACGGTATTCGAATACGAGTAACTCTATGGCCAGAACGATCGCGGAAATGGGGGAACCGAAAATGGCGGTCATTCCCGCGGCGGCCCCGGCGGCGAGCAGCGTTTTCCGTTCGTGCGCAGTCGTTTCCAGCACCTGACCGATCAGGGATCCGAAGGCACCCCCGGTGGCAATGATTGGGCCTTCGGCGCCGAACGGGCCACCGGTGCCGATGGAAACCGCCGCGGAAAGGGGTTTAAGAAAAGTCAGCCGTGCCGGGATGACGCTTTCGTTGGAAAGAACCTGCTCCATAGCCTCGGGAATGCCGTGCCCGCGAATGGCTTTGGATCCGTAGCGCGCCATGAATCCGACGATGACGCCGCCGATTACGGGAACGAAAATTACGAACGCCCCCAGTTGATTACCCGCCGGGCCCACCGCTCGCAGTGAGAAGCGGTGGTAAAAGGCGAGGTTGGTGATGAACGAAATGAGATTTACCAACACGAGTGCCAGGCCGCTCGTGACGACGGCAACGGCCAACGAGATGGCGCAAATCAACAGAAGCCGTCGATCCACCGACGGCGACGTGTGGCGCACGTGTTCGCCGGTCAGCGTGGGGCCGAATGACGGCGCTACGGGAATAGAACTGGTGGTAGAGGCATCGGATAGGTCAGAGTGCTTTTCGGAATCCATCTTTACAGGATGTCGCGTTATGCGTAACGCGACAAGCCACTACGCATCGAAACAGCGCGTCATATTTCCGGCGGGAAAGTGGTACGCGAAAACGGCGCAGGGCTTGAACGTTTTTAGCGTCCGGCCCCCAATATTTCTCACCCGAGCGGCGTGGAGGCAATCGTCGTACGACGTTTGGCGGCGGCCTCGACCGTCAGCAGCTCTTGCCACCGA
>JAYUBV010000523.1:0-4095 GCA_043740655.1 Pseudomonadota bacterium
TCGAAGCTATAGGGCGCGATCGCGGGGGTCAGGATCGCGATGGAGATCTCTAGCAAAAGGAAGATCGCGCCGGCCAACGCCAGCTTGTTCTTCTTCAGGCGGTGAAAAGCATCTTGCCAAAGGCTAGACCCTTTTTCCTCGGGATCGGCCTGCATGCTGAGGGGCTTATCCATTATGGCTTTTGGTGTGAGTGTGATCGACGAACTACTCATAGCGTACCCTGGGATCAAGAAAGGCGTAAACGATATCCACCAATAGGTTGCAGAAAAAAATCAGCGTGAAGTAGAGCAGCGCCGTGCCCATCACCACCGTGTAGTCACGGTTCAGCGCGCTTTCTACGAAGAAGCGACCCAGCCCCGGAATGTGGAAAATCGACTCCGTGACGAGGGCGCCAGTAATGATTCCGGCCAGGGCGGGGCCGAGGTAAGAAACGACGGGTAGCAGGCCACCCTTAAGACCGTGGCGAATTACCACCTGAATCTCCGACAACCCCTTCATCTTGGCCGTGCGCATGAAATCCTGTGAACGAATTTCCATCATCCCACCGCGGGTAAGGCGCGAGATGTAGGCGGCGTACGCCATGCCCAGCGTGAGCGACGGCAGGATACGATCCTGCCACGAGTTCCAGCCGGCGACCGGCAGCCACTCATTCCACAGCGAAAAGACGAGGACCAGCACGGGGCCGATCACGAATGTGGGTAGCGAGATACCTACGAGGGAAAAAGACATCGGGAGGTAGTCGAGCCAGGTGTTCGGGCGCGCCGAGGCGAGCAGCCCCGCGGCCAACCCGATGATGAGCGCCCACGCCAGCGAGATCAAGCCCAGCTCCGCCGATACCGGCAGCGCCTCGAAAATGATTTCATTTACGGTGCGGTTAGCGTGTTTGAACGACGGGCCTAGGTCCCCGTGCGCCAAGTCGCCGAGGTAGCGGAAGTACTGCCGGTAGAGAGGCTCATCCATGTGGTACTTGGCTTCGAGATTCTTGAGAATCTCCGGCGGAACTTTCTTGTCGGAATCGAACGGGCCGCCCGGGGCGAACCGGATCATGAAGAAGACCACGGTCACCACGAAGAGGAATACGGGGACTAAAACCGCGATTCTTTTTAAGAGGTACTTGAAGATCATGGTGTGTCCCTATTCCACGGGATTGCTTCGCTTACGCTCGCAATGACTCCGTCATTGCGAGGCCTTTAGGCCGAAGCAACCCCGTGGCATAATTCGAGTCAACTTTACTTCCCGACGCTGACGTATTTCAGCGGATGGTAATCGAGGATGTTGTTCGTCCATCCCTGCACGTCTTTGCTCTTCAGGTAGACGCGCGTGTAAACGTAGATGGGAACGGTCGGGAGTTCTTCCATCAGAATACCTTCCGCGTCCTGGAAGTACTGGAGCCGCTTCTTGGCGTTCGTTTCCGCCGCCGCTTTGGTCATCAGCTCATCGTACTTTGCGTTCTTAAAGCCGGCCTTGTTGTTGCCGTTGTCGCTCATGAACATATCGAGGAAGGTGTTGGCGTCGTTGTAGTCGCCGATCCAACCGGCACGCGACACCGTGTAGTTCTTCTGGGTTTGGCTATCCAGATAGACCTTCCATTCCTGGTTCACCAGTGTCACTTCGACGCCAAGGTTCTGTTTCCACATCTGCTGCATCGCTTCGGCGATCTTTTTATGAGCGTCGCTGGTGTTGTAGAGCAGCTCGATCGGGGGGAGGCCCTTGCCGCCCGGGAAGCCCGCTTTCACCAGTAGCTCCTTCGCCTTGGCGATCTGCGATCCGTCTTTCGGTAAGCGCGCCTTCGGGAAGAAGCCACCCGCGCCCGGAGGTGTAAAGCCCTGCGCCGGCTCTTGTCCGCCGCGGGTCACGTACTTCACAATCCGCTCGCGATCGAAACCTAAGTTCAACGCCTGCCGAATGAGCTTGTTGTTGCCCGGGGCCTTCGTCACGTTAATCCAGTAGTGATAGATGCCGAGGTACGGGGACTGTTGGTACACGCCGGATTTATCGGCCTGCCAGAACGGAATCTTCTCCAACGGAAGCTCGTTCGTGGTGTGCAGCTCTTTGGAACGGAAAAGTTTCTCTTCCGTGTCTTGCTTTTCGACCGGGTGGAAGTTGACCTTATCCAGGGTGACTTTGGCCTTGTCCCAGTACGTGTCGCTCTTTTTCAAAGTGATGATCTTGTTCATTTCCCATTTCTCGAGATTGAACGGACCATTGGTGACGATGTTCTCAGGCCGCGTCCACCGCGCGCCGTGTTTCTCTACGACCGATTTCGGAACGGGAAACAGCGAGTGATGGTTCAAAAGACCGAGGAAAAACGGCGTCGGCGATTCCAACTGCACTTCGAGCGTGTAGGGGTCCAGAGCTTTGAAGCCCAGCTGCGAAGCATCCTTTAGCTTGCCTTCGTTGAACGCCTTTCCATTCTTCATGTAGTAGGCCTGGTACGCGTACTCTGCCGCCGTCGCGGGAGTGAGCAAACGGGTCCACGAGTAAACGAAATCGGCGGCGGTGACGGGCTCGCCGTTGCTCCACTTTGCGTTTTTCCGGAGTTTGAACGTGTAGGTCTTGGCGTCCTTAGAAATCTTCCAGCTCTCGGCTACGCCCGGAATCGGCGCCAAGGTCTTGGGATCCATCGTGACCAGCGGCTCAAACATGTTCAAAAGAATGTGGTACTCGGGTACGCCGGTAACGGTGTGCGGGTCGAGATCCTTCGGTTCAGCCCCGTTGCCGAAGTTGAAGGTTCCGGCGCCGAGTGCGGCACTCGCTACCCAAAGGTTCGCGGCCACTACCATTGCCGTAAGGCCTCGCCAGGCGTGGCTCTTTTTCATCGCTTTGTTCTCTCTAATGGTCATTAAAGGTCTCCTCCTGTAACGCATCCCGCTATTAATGCTGTATTTGCAAAGGGCCGGCCAGCGTTTCACGCGGGATATCAGTGTTTTCTCTACCAAAAGTACACAGTTTGGGACCGGCGCTAGGGCTAATTTGACCCCAGGCAGCGCGCTATTAGCACCGCTAAAGGCGGCACCACCGGAACCAAACTAGCTGGGGCCACGAGGCATTTGCGCACTCGGCGGAAAATTGCGGCGTCGATATCGACGGCAACGCCCATCGCGACCGTGAGCTCGAACGCCAAGCAAACGACCAGCCCGAAGAGGGAGAGAAAAGGGATGGAAGTACGCCGCGATCGCCTGCTCGAACATAACGGCAGAATAGCACAGGGGAATTAACCGGGACGAGCCCCGCCGCTTACTTTAAGAAGGTCTCCAGCGTGAAGAGTTTCAGCACTTTATTTTCCTTCATGTACTTGGCGATCTGCTTCCGCTTTTCGGGCGTCACCGTCCGGGCCGATTCGATTTCCGTAGCGTAACGGTTGAGCTGGTTGGCAATCGTGTGCGGCCGTCCCGACTCGTACTGGTGTTCCAGCAGGTAGGCCGCGTACTTTAGCGAACTGTGCAGGTTCGCCGGGGAAATCGCGCTAATCTCCGGGGAAACGAACTCGCTGGTATCTAGCAGTGAACGCCGTTTCTTGATCAGCTGCTGGAAGAACCGCATGTTCTCCAGCGCGCCGTCGGCATCTAGCCACATTCTAAATTCCACGTCGTGGGCCGGCACAGGAGTTCTCCATTGGTCGATATCGACCCGGACGACGCCGCGGTCTACGCCGGACTCAAAATTCTCGTGCGGTACGGCAAGTGCGCTGGAGTCGTACGGAGCCAAGCTACCGTCGTAGTCGAGTCCCGCGACGAGCTCTTCGAGCGTGATCTTCATTTCCAGTGCCCGCGCGGCAAGCTGGACGTGCTTGGCCGTCACGGTCTTAGAAGGAATGCTCAAATGAAAATGGGTCTCCGGCCATTCTGCCTCTTTATGGACCAGGTCTTTAATGATCTTGCGGAATTCATTCGGCTTGGTGACCGGCCCTTTCATTTTCAACTCGATGGTGCCGCCGCTTCCGAGCGGCCCCTGGGTGGCGGCGCCGGACGAACCTTCCCAGTCGGCATTGATGTCAAAACCCAATTCGTCCAGGGAGTGCTGTAAGGCGCCTTGAAGCGCGTGGCCGTAAGTGGCTTTCATGTCCAGCGAGTCCTTCACCTTGGCTAGCGATTC
>JAYUBV010000524.1:0-4063 GCA_043740655.1 Pseudomonadota bacterium
TCGCGGTGTTTCCGGGGCGGCCGCTACTCGCGTGGGGCGCCGCGCTAGTTTGCTACGCGCTGATGGTGCCGTGGCAGTTCGCGTACCGGATGGGAAAGCCGCCGGTGGGGTCGCGTCGGCTACTCGTCGCCGCCTGGGCGGGGAATCTTACGTTGGGTTTTTGGGGAACCTTTCTCATGCTAAGTGCGGCCGGTGGCGTAGGGTACGGACTTGCCTCGGGGCTCAGCTTAGTCGGTACTGTGACGTACCCCCAAGTCGGGTTAATCACGTTGTGGATCTCCTTCTGCGTGGCCTGCTTCGGTTGGCTCGAGACGGTGATCGGTCCGCGGGTGAAAAGCGTGACCGTGCCGTTGCCGGCGGTTGCCCGAGCGCTGCACGGACTTACCATCGTGCAGATTAGCGATCTCCACGTGGGCTCCACCATACGACGCCGTTACGTGGCGAAAGTGGTGCGCCGGGTGAAGGCGCTGAACCCCGACATCATTGCGTTCACCGGCGATTTCGGCGACGGCCCGGCCGACCTGCTGAAGGAAGAATGGAAAGGGCTAAAGGAGCTGACCGCGCCGCTCGGCAAGTATTACGTCACGGGTAACCACGAGTATTACTGGAACGGCGAGGACTGGACGCGGGCCGCGCGCGACTGCGGCTTCACCGCGTTGACGAATGAATCCCGCGTACTAGAAATCCGCGGGGCGAAGCTGACCGTCGCCGGCGTGACCGATCACGCGGCCGCTTACTTCAACCCGCGCGACAAACGCGATCTCGCCCAGGCACTGCGCGGAGGAGAGCAGGGGGATTACAAGATCCTCTTGGCCCACCAGCCTTCGGGGTTCGAAGAGGCGGAAAAAGCTGGATTTGATCTCCAGCTTTCGGGCCATACGCACGGCGGGCAGTTCATCCCCTTCTTCGTTTTCATGCCGTTTGCCCATCAGTACCACCGGGGGCTTAACCGCATCGGCAAGCTATTGCTCTACATTAACGTGGGCACCGGCTACTGGGGCCCGCCGAACCGTTTCGGGATCCCCTCGGAAATTAGTTTTCTGACGCTTACCGCTGGTGACTAGTAGGCCTATACCCGGAAGAACAATCCCAGGAATGGGAACGTTACGGTCCGGTTCAAGAAGGCGTAATATTTCATGCGGGGATCGGGGCCGGAGTAGATGCCGAGGGCCAAACGGATCTGGGGGGTGTGGTCCGACGTAAAGTGGGATCCAAAACTGATTCCCGTCTGGGCGGTGATGCCCAAATTCCACTGGGCCACTCCGTATTCCTCTAAACCGAGGGATACGAAGAGTCGTCCGTCTTTTGGCTCACTCTCCTCGCCGAAGGGGTAGTACTCCACGAACTGCTGACCCGCGAGGCGTTTGTAACCGGGGTCGGCGTCTATATGCAGCTTCACCGTGGCGCCTAATCGAAACCGATGGCCCGCATCGTAAATCGCCCGTACCCACAACGAGTCGAGCCCCAGATTCGGGGCCAGGAGCACCGGGAATTCCACCCCGTCCACCGCGTGGCCCGAGGTATGAACTAGACTCGCGCTCCAACGAAAGGCGGCGGTCTCTCGGACTTCAAACGCAACGCCCAGATCGGCGTCCAACGTCTCGGTCTTTAGGTCCTTAGTTCGCAGCGCGGTGTGCACCGTGCCGAAACCCACGATTTGAACCGTTGCGTCGCGCCAAGAAAACTCGCCCATTGCCGCCGATGCCCCCACCGCACCCAGCACTCTCCCCTCATCCCTCGCGACGACGTAGAACCCCTCTTCGGAAATGAGCGCGTTGGTCATGTACAAATGATGACGAGTAGCGGGAAATCGGACGAAGTCCGCGTGGGCGGTTACGGAGCCAAGGGTAAGGATGACAACCAGCGCGGGATGCCAGAAGATATTAGGGAAATTAAAGTGAAAGTAGCCCATCTCTGCACGACCCTCTTCTTTGTTTGCGTAGTAGAAAGTATCGCACCGACGGCTTCCGCGGGCAACGCCGAGAGAGAGAATGGCCATTCTGATTCTCAACAATGACCAGATTTCGGCTCGGCGCTTAAGTACGATGGTGGCCCGTTTTGCTTTTGAGCGAATCATCACGGCTCGGTTAGATGATTTACCGCATTCGCTGCCGCAAGTTCCCAGTTTTATCCTGTGTCGCGTTAAGGGGCGAATGGCGCTTCACGCCGTACTGCGATCAATCGAGCAGAATTCCCTTCTGGGCTCGGTTCCTGTAGTCGGTATCATCGACGATTGTTTTCCTATTCTCACAAAATTGCTTTGGAAGTACCGCAGGCCGCGCTTATCCGCGCTACTGTCGACTCCGTTTTCTCAGCGCGAACTTTTTTTTGGAATGCTGAGGGCGCTTCGCAACGAGCATCGGAAAACTGCCGTACTGGGAGTGGTGGCAAAATCAGAAAGCTTTTTGGCGTCAGCGAAATTGGCGGCTAACGGGCGTGGGGCTAAAGTCATTCATCTGGCGTCACGACCGTCGCGCGAAACTCTTTCCACCGCATCGGCAGTCCTAGTGGAGCTCGATGCTTTCAGCGAAAGTGAACTCACCGGTTTGAGTGAAGTATTTCGGTCGAGTCGGGGAAACTTCGAGACCGTTGCGGTCGGAAACGACCCGGCCCGGGGAATTGGCCTAAGAAACACGTGCGAAAACTTCATCGGTACACCTCAGTCCCGAAGGGATTGGGTCGCCATGCTGGACGACGTTTTCCACCTACGGCAGACGCAGTGGGTGAGGCGAACGTTAAGCCGCCATTGGAAAAAAGCCCATAAAAAGCGTGATTTCCCGATCATGGATGCCATTGCAAAACAGACCATTTGGTTAAAGAGCCCAGATGCGCGCACCCAAACCATTCTCGGTGAGCTGCATATGGCGAAGGGGGAATACTTACAATCGCAGAGGTGTTTTGAAGCCTCCTTACGACGCAACCCTTTTCACCCCAAAACGTACTGGATGTTGTTTCGCTATTTTGGCAATGAACAACCCGCTGGCACCCGCGAAGGCTGGGAAGCTAAATTTCGCGGCTGCTGCCCTAACCTAAAATTTTCAAAAAATCCGTGATGCCAAAAGCAGACATCCTGGGAATTGTTAGGAAGTATGGGGTTACCAGCAATTCCTTTCTATCGTTGTATCCGGGCTACGACACGTTCCAAATTCCGGGAAACGACGGAGCGATCCAATACCTTAACTGTCGATTTGCTTGGGTGGGGGCCGCGGAACCTCTCTGCGACCCGAAGGAGGCCGCGCTTTTCCTCCGGGCTTTCGCCCTCGCGGCTAAAGCCAAAAATAAAGTCGCTATTCTACTACCGGTTGGCGATTCGATTCGACGCGCCGGCGAGGAGGTAGGTTACCGCGGTATTTCGATTGGCGTGGAACCCAAGTTTAATCTGCAAACTTACGATGTGGCCGAAATTCACGTTGACTCCGCCCGCCGGCTTAAAAGCCAGGGCGCCGAGGTGCGCGAGTTTCGTCCGGAAAAACTCAGCCCAGATCTGAGGGCTCAAACTGATTCCCTGGTCGAAGAATGGCTAAAAAGTCGGAAGACGGCGGAGCTGGGGTTTCTTAATCAGGTGAAGCCTTGGGAGCTCTCCGAAGAAAAAAAGTACTTCGCGCTTTTTAAAGAAGAGCGGATCGCCTGCTTCGTTGCCGCGGTACCCGCGTTGGCATCAAATGGCTGGTACTTTGTCGATTGTTTTAGGGGGCGTCACACGCCCACCGGCGGTATCGAAATGCTTTATTTGGAAGCGATGAGCGATCTGAAAAAATGCGGTGCCGATTGGGTTTCCCAAGGAGTCGCTCCCCTAGCGGAATGCGATGGCCCGTTGAAACTTTTATTCGACCGCGGGCAGTGGTTTTACAACTTTGCTTCGCTCTACCGATTTAAGCTCAAGTTTAAGCCTACGTCGCTTGAGCCCGCTCACCTCATCCTCTGCCCCACCATCGTGGGGCCTAAATCGGTGTTTGGCGTGATCGAAGCATTCGGCACCCGCACCAAACATCCGGTTATCGCCAATATCCGACACTATTTGAAGCATGCAGTGGGGGAATTGTTTCGTGCCCCGGTACTAGAT
>JAYUBV010000525.1:0-4058 GCA_043740655.1 Pseudomonadota bacterium
CCTTTTCCACTTGAAGCATCCGGACCGTGACTGCGGCTTCCTCCTCGATAAACGCTGCACCGTTTACGAAGCCCGTCCCTCGCAATGCCGGACCTGGCCGTTCTGGAAGGAGAACCGCAGCGTCCGCGCCTGGAGTCGCGACGTGGTGGCGTTCTGCCCGGGAGTGGGCAAAGGGCCGCTCATCACCCCCGCCGAGATTTCTAAACAGCTGGAGCAGGGCGACTAATGCGTTTCGGGTCGCTCGTGCTGGGGGTCGTCTTCGCCATGGCCGCGCACGCCGGATTAGAGAATCCGCAGATTTTACCGTTTGGCGAACGCGAAGTGCTTACCGGGAATGCCGGCGTCGCGGGCAGCCCTAGCGTGGGGGCGGTGGTTTACAATCCGGCGGGGCTAGCCCTGCTCGATCATTCGAGCCTAGCGGTAGCGGGAAGTACTTACCTATTACAAAGCATTAAGGCGTCGCCACTGTTTAATCTGGACGGCGCCAACCTGGATTACTCGGCATCGGGTTTTGATTCGATTCCGGCCACCATCACCAGCGTGTTCCGCTGGACCGATTGGGCGATGGCCTTTTCGGTGCTGGTGCCCGAAACGCTAAAGCTGAACAACCGCCTTTCGTTTACCACCGCGAACACGAATACCTCCATTCATCAGCTGCAGACGAATAACGATCTGTGGCTTTCTTTCGCGTTGGCTAAACGCGAGGGGACCGACTGGGCCTGGGGCTTTTCGTTATACGGCATGCGCCAAACGCAGGCCTCCACGGTTACCCTAGTGGCGCGCTTTCCCGCCACTCCGACGCTGGCGTCGGTGACGGCCAACGATAGCAAGTACAGCGTGCTCAACGTGGCGGCGGCGGTGGGGGTGCGGTGGCAGCCTTCGTCCCTTTTGGATTTTGGCCTGCGCGCGCGGTTGCCCTCGATACGCGTGAGCGGATCGGGCGATGGCTTTTCTTACAAGCAGGTGGTGAACGGCACGGCCCAAACCATCGCCACTACGGACTCGCGAGACATGCGGGCGTACGCGCCGTTGCCCTTCGATTTGGCGTTCGGGGTTTGCTGGCACGTGGCGCCTTCGCTGCGCGTGCTTACCGACGTGAGCCTACAGACGGGTACTACCAACGACGTTTTTCCCGGCACCGCGTTTAGCTCGGTCACCTCCACCGACGCTCGCGCCCGCTACAATCTGGGGCTTGAGATCGACGCCGCGGCGGATCTTTTGGTGGCGGCCGGCTTCATGCTGAATCCGTCCACCGTGCCGGCTACTCGCCAAGGGGCGGGGGATATCCGGCAGGACTTCATGGGGCTGACGGGCGGGATTTCTTGGGTTTCGGATCGGGTGCGCACGGGGTTGGGGCTTTTCTATTTCTGGTCTACGGGAACCTTCGTGCCGTTTAACACCCCAGCGGGGACGACCGGCCAATTCAGTCAGCGCGGCCTCGGGGCGACGTTGGTGTTCAGCTATTCGCTGGGCGAAAAGGTCGCGGCGGTGGCCACTCCCCCCGCCGCCATCCCGTAAGGCCCGTTAATAGGGATCGATAAGTGTCATCACGAATGGGTTCTCACCACCCACCCAGTGCACGATGATGTTGTCGGACTTGATGAGAATGGAAATGTTTCGGTCTCCGTGCGGAAAAGTGCTCTCCAGGACCTTGGTTCCGTCCAACTTATCGTCGCCGAAATAGTCGCGGTAGGGATCGGAGAATTTAATTCGGTTTAGGCCCGGTCCATTTTTCAGAAAGATTCCGAGCTCGCGCAGCTTCTGACCGTACGTTTCACGTAGTTTCGTTTTGATCCCTTCGCTGATCGCCGGGTCCACCAGCAGAGAATGTAGATCGCGTCCCGGGGTCTCCTCCATCTCCAGATCGTACTCTCCGTACTTCGTGACCTTGGGAATGCGGAAGGGCGATCGCGCATCGGGGTACGTCTGCCCAAGCACCTCCAGCAACGTGGCATCGTCGTCCCGCTGCTTTTGCGATCGGTAGGTTTTCTTTAGGTAGGTTTTCGCCGCGGCGTCGGTGGGCACGACGCGCAAGACGGTGCCACCCGCCAGGCCACGCCCAAGCCGGTAATACAAAGCTCCAGGAGTAGTGATGTCCAGGGTTCCGGCATGCGCTACCCAGGGGCCGGCCGACGGGGTGGTCTGCGTGTAGAGAAAGCGGCAATCGAAGTCGTGCGCGTGGACTAACGAACTCGACGCGAGAAATAGGAAAACAAATTTGTTCCGGACATTCACCTCCCCTCATTTTCCCGCTTTGCCGTGAAATACGACAGGGAATTCTTCCGGCTGTACGGCTTCTAGCCACGGTATTCCGAGCGGGGGCGTATTCTTTCGGTAGGGTGCGCGACACATTCCGTTGGGTTAGGCCGTAAAGAAAAATGCGGAAGGTGGTCTAAATGTTGATGGGAATGGGTCATGGGGAAAAGGGGTAAGCTCTTCATGGCACTAACGGTTTTGGGGTGGTTCCTAGTACTAGCCTCCGTGGCCAGAGCTGAGACTTCTGCCTCGGCCGCCGCCGACATCAAGGTGTGGAATAATTACCTCCGGCTTCCCCGTGAACAGAGGACCCAACGCAATCGGGAAATGATCGCAGAATTCAAAGCGGGCTGGACCCAAGTACAAAGAGAGAACCTGCTAAAGAACTTTTTGAAGAACTCGGACGGCACTTACTCCGGGGCCGTGGTGGCTTCACCTTCCACGGGTAAGCCCTCTCAACCCGACGAGCCGGGCGAGCCGAACTATTTTTACCACTGGGTTCGGGACGCCTCGTTGGCGGTTGCCCAAGTCGCCGATCTCTACGAAGCCGCGTCGGACCCGACGGAAAAAGGGGAGTACCTTTCGGATTGCACCTCCCTTAAATCAGTTCGACGAGGTACTGACGGCCGTTGAGAATCGCGCGGATGAGTTTCTGCTGCGGATTCACCTAAGCGGGGTACGAATCGATGAAGCTTTGCCGGAACAGTTCTCGCGTAAAACGATTATGATCGTCGGTAATCACCTGCTCGAAGGGCACGGGCTTTCGGGCCCGCTCAAAAAACCGATAAGACGCGGGGCCGAGAATTTGGGCTGGAGCTGCGTCGAAACTTTACGTGCATTGCGGTAAATTTCGAGCAGGCGTCGGCCGTAAAATACGGTAGAGTCGACCGCTTGAACGACGCTAAACCCAATATTCTGGCCATCGACTTCGGTACGAGCAATACACTCGTCGCCGCGGCTAACGCAAACCGGGTGTTCGACCCCATTCCGCTCGATTCCGGGGCCCCCGATCCGACCGTCTTCCGCACGCTGCTCTATTTTCCGAACCCCAATAAGGTTCATTTCGGTAGTGAGGCCGTGACCGAGTTTGTGGCCAATCAAAGCGACGGCCGTCTGATCCGTTCCATTAAGCGACAGCTACCCAACCGCAGCTTCATCGGCACTTACATTGATAGCCGCCCGTTCAACTTGGAGGACCTTATCGGTTTGTTTCTGGGGGAAATCCGCCGGCGGGCGGAAAAACACTACGGGGTGCCGCTGACGCGCACGGTGCTCGGCCGACCCGCCCGTTTCGCAATCGACGATGTGGACGACCAGTTCGCGGAGAACCGCTTAGCCGAATCGGCCAGGCGTGCGGGGTTCACGCACGTGGAGTTTTGTCCGGAGCCGCTGGCGGCCGCGTACGAGTTTCGCTCTCAAATCGAAGGCACCAAGAACTTGCTCGTTGGCGATTTCGGCGGCGGCACGTCCGACTACACCGTTATTCGCATCGGTAAGAAACACTTTAATAAGTCCGACGTGCTTTCCATCGGCGGCATTCCCCAGGCGGGCGACGCCCTGGACAGTTCGGTGATGCGCGCCCACGTGTCTCCGTTCTTCGGCGCGGACGTGGCCTACCAGGTTCCCTTCGGTACCAACGTAATGCGCATGCCGGCGCACCTGATGGCGAAAATCTGTTCTCCCGCCGACATCTCCTTCCTGCAACTACAGGATGCGCAGGAGTTTCTGCGCACGGTCCGCAAGTGGTCGCTCACCGACGAGGATCGCGAAAAGATGGACCGGCTGCTCATCCTCGTACGCGA
>JAYUBV010000526.1:0-4051 GCA_043740655.1 Pseudomonadota bacterium
CCTCGAGTTCCCCCAGAATCTCGCGGACGCGCTTCTCCTTCAGCTTCAGCTCGGCGGCGATGAGGGACGGGGAGTCCGCCCCCGGTACCTCGAGCGCCACGTAGATCGCGCTGTGGTGCCAGGTGGACGCAAAGCGCGCGTAGCGGTCCCACTTCTTTTCGTGGTCCACTACGCTGGGGCCACCGATGGCGCTTGCGTGGGACAGGCGAAGATCCTTCAACTGCTTGCAGAACTTGTCGCGCAGCTCGCCGGAGCCCGCGCGCGCGTGAAGCCACAGCAAGTTGAAATACTCCCATTCGCGTTCTCCCATCTGCATGTAGTTCGCCGCGCCGTATAGCTGGTCGAGAGAGAAGTGCGCCTCCTCCGCCAACACTTGGCACAGGTGGCTCGGTTGGCACTTCGCCGCGGCGGCTAGCTGACTGCGCAACCCGCGCACGTCGGCGTGGTAATCACAAAACTGATTGGTGTACTTACGGTAGTCCGTAGCCAGAAAAACGGAGTAGGGCGTCATCGATAATCCCCGCTTTCATAAAATTTAAAGTTCGCGGCCGAACTTATTTTTTTTCATCTAATCATTGTTCGGCGGAGAAATTATTCTCTTCTTAGGCCGAGAATTCAATACGGGTTCTCACAAACGATGGAGGTCGTATGATGAAGGGACTATTCCTTGCCACACTGTTACTGACGAAAATTAGCTTAGCCACCACGGTGGTGGAACAAAAAGATACATGCACCAACGGACATTGCGGGGAGTCGAAAGTTTACGCGCAGGTCTGCGTTAAGAACGTGGATAGCGGTCATCACATTGGCGTGATCACCACCTGGAACCTGGATGATCGTCCGACGCGGAACTGGATTCGTTTGGGATCGTCCGTGCTCTATCGCCTGACCCTCATCGAGGAGGACAAAGACGCCAAGTTTGAAATCACCTTTGCGAAAGGGCCGAGCTCGAAGGAAGGCGTGACCATGCCCTTGGATTTCGCTTGGTCAAAGCAACCGTCTAACGTCTGCGCCGAGCTTCCGTCGTACGAGTTCAAACTCGCCAAGGCCGGCGAGCAGACCGAATTCAGTCTCATCAAGTCGGTCCCCGTAAAACCCTAATCCGTATCTAGGAGATTGAAACGGCGCCGGGGCGGGATAGTCCTGCTCCGGTTTCCTATTTTTTTCGTGACGCGCGCAGAAAACGGGCCAGCTTCGACAGGGGCTCCGGGCGGTAGGGAATTTTCAATTCGCGCCACAATGTCTTGAGCGCGCGTTCGTCCCGCGCGGCGTGCTCCGTCTCGCACTCCGCTTCGAAAAATTTCTGCCCAAAGATCGTAAAGGCATCGAGTTCTAACGCGAGTCCATTTACCAACCGTTGCGTGCGTACGTTACCAATTCCGCCCAGGCAAACTAGCTCACCCAGGGGGAGACCTTTCGCCTTTTTCCTCAAAACGCGAATGGGGCTCGCTTTGCATTCCGCGAGGCACTTCGTACCCCTTAGAAACGGCCGCGCCGCGCGCGCGGTTAGCCGCACCTCGTGCTCTTCCTTAACGTGCATTCCCTTGCGTCCACGGGCGGGAAGTTTCACCGTAAGAATATGGCGCCCATTTTCCAATCGGATTCGGATGCCGATGCCGTGTTTGGCGAAGGGGAGGTTCGGTTTTACGTCGAAGTAGAAATTCGCCTGTCGTAGCGTCTTGCCGCGTGTGCCGATTGTTTTTAACCGGGAGAGTTGCGCGGCCGTCACGCTAAGTTTGAATTCCTTTTCTAGCGGGCGTTTCATGGCTGCATATTACAACTTTGTAATCTTTACGTATTGACGCAAAGTGCCCGCGAGCGTCTTCTTGGGGCAAACAAATTCTGTTTTCAGTGGAGCAAGCTCATGAAGGTAATTCTCTCGGTCGCGGTTTTGGTTATCTCCGTCGCGGCAAATGCCGCCACGGTCACGTCGGCGTCCTTCGATGGTCGCACCAACGAAATCGTGATTAACGTGAAGTACGGCGGCTGCGGATTGGATAAGTTCACCCCGAAATGGGGCCCGTGCCGGGAAACGTTTCCCGCCCAAACCTCGGTGTCGCTAGATGACGCGCAAGACATTTGCAAAGCGCTCGCCACCGGGACGGTGCGCGTCGCGGCTCCGGAAGAATGCCGGCCGGCGCGCGTCTCCGTGACTACGGCCCGCAGTGGAGACCGCTTGGGCGTATCGGTGTTCGTGCCGAAAGCCGCGGAATAATTTTCCGGACTGTGGAAAAAAGAAAGGGGGCTGCCTCGTGTCGAGGCAGCCCCCTTTTTATTTCTGTTCGACCGCGTTACCTATGGATATGGGGCGCCGCTTTGCGCGGAAGGCGCGCGAGCGATTTGGGCGCTACCGGGATCGGATTCACGGCCGGAGCGCTGGGCACTGCGGCCTGAGCTTCGCGACGCTGCGGCGGTTGGTAGGCCACTGGCGCGTTTTCACGGGCCGCCGGACGAACCGGGGCGGGAACGTTCTGTGCTACCGACTCGCGGTGCACCGGGGCCGATTGAGCTAAGCCGAGCAGCTGCCCGCGTACCGATTGGGATAACGTCAAACTTACGAACGAGAAGATCATCGCGGCCAAGCTCAGCGCGAAGGTCACGCGCGACGCCACGGCCTGCTTTTCCTTAGTCTGGTTGACTAGCATTTGCAGCGGCTCGGCCGAGCTTTGCTTTACCTCTTCCAAATCTTTTTTAACGCGCTCAAGGTTACTGACCAACGCATCGGTCGCCTCCTTGGCCTTGGTCCAATGCGAGCTCATCGCTTCGAGGGCCGATTCCATCGCGACGGACAACCCTTTTTCTTCCGGCGAACTGCGCGGGCGTCGGGCTTTCTTAGCCGGTGCCTCCTCTTCTTCGGAAACTTCTTCCGCCTGCACGTCGATGGTTTCCACGACGGCTTCGATCTCTTCCGGTGCTTCTTCTTTAGCTTCCGATTTTTTGGAGCGCGACGGCAACGCCGGTTCCGGCTTCACATCGGACGAGTTTTTCAAGAGTTGTGCGGCGAGCCCTTCGGGCTCCTTCTTCTTGGCGCGAGATTTCTTCGCGGGCTTGGCCGGACTTTCTTCCTCCTCCGACTCAGCTTCTTCGGAGAGCTCGAGCTCTTCGGCCTCTTCGTTGGCCTCGGAAACATCTAGATCATCAAAATTCAAAAGTTCGGTGTCTTCAGAAATCTTTTTACGCGCCATAGAACCCCCACGTGAGGCAAAAGCAAACGGTATGCCACGGGGATTGAACCTGAGGAGGGGGTACGGGGACGGGGTTACGGGACGTAGTTTGTCACCGGTGTCCCGCTTTTCGGCAGCGTCGCGTGGTGGCTTTGCCGACAGATGAACTTGCCTTTTTAGAACGTTCCCAGCGGCGGCCGGACCCGCCAAAAAAAGTCCAAAAAATGTCTGCTAACCACGGTTGCGGCCGCCAAAAAGATGTGATCAATCATGAGCCGTAGGCCTAGCAAAGAATCGGTTAGCAGCCGCCGGCCTTATAGGCCGTCAGGAATTTCCCCGCCGTTTGGTTAATCCAAGCGCTAAAGGAAACGATGCGTACGAAATCCACGCGGGTGGCCTGACCGCAGCCATATTTATTCACGCCGCTAGTTACGCCGACTAATGCCTGAAACCCAAGGCTCGCGATGACGAGCGGCCCACCGCTGTCACCTTGGCAGGCGATCGCACCCGAGTTACCGGGTTTCGTCTGGATGACGGAGTCTTTGGCGTAACCCGTCGACGTTTTCGTATCGTAGAAAGCCTCGAAGTAAGCGGGTGCCATCTGGATGGTGCTCGGCAGAGCGCCATGGTCCGTCACGTCCCCAAAGCCCAGGATGTTTAACGTCTCGCCGGTCCGGTTCCCCAGGTCGACCACCGTCGCGTAGGGGGCCGGGATGTCGTCCTTTACGATAATGAGGGCGATATCTACTCCCGGATCGATCGCCTTCTTTGAAATTTCTTCGATACTCTCGTTCGGGGCCGGCTTGTACGCATCGGGATGGACGACAAACTTCTCGGCACCGTATTGCGTGCGGCCGCTCGCGCGAATGTCTTCGATGCTGATCGCG
>JAYUBV010000527.1:0-4050 GCA_043740655.1 Pseudomonadota bacterium
CGGGCTTTGGGGGAGCTTCCATGTTCCAAATTTCCAACGTCGAAGTTTGGATGGATGCCTCCGCGAAAGGAGCGGTTGGGCTTGATTTCAATTACGGCAGTGCTGCCACCGAAGGTTATTTAACCTTAACCCTAGAGCAAGTTACGGTGGCCATGACGCCGACAGGTTTTCTTGGGACTTCGGCTTCGTACGTTAACGACTTAGCGCTGATCAAAGGTGCAAATAACACCGGAATCAGTATTAGAAATACCATCGTCGTCAATGTGAACAGCATCCATTTCGAGGGCTTTAGTCGGGGATTTTTGTTGAATACCCGAGCCGAACTAGCCGGCAGCGGTATCACGGGCGGTTTCCCCAATTTGGGGACGTTGTTTGAAACCGCATCCGATTGGACCGGGCAGATCAGTCTAACCGGCGTTAAGCAGCAGGGGGCTCAGTACATGTTGGTGGATGATAAGCTGAATCTCCATTGCCCAGGGTCCCTAGGTTGTACTGGAGCGGCAAGTTTTCCCGGCGGACGCATATTCTACCCGAACTGACGGCCAGCCCTATTTTGCCATAAGCCTCAGCAAAGTAGTCGTCGTCGGAGACGTCGTTGCGGGTGAGCAGGAAGCGTAGGTTTTTCCATCGGTCAGATCGTGTGGGGAGAGGGGCTTACCGCTGGCGCGCTGGATTCACGGCGCCCTGTAAACGCTTTTCAATTATTCTACACTTTCACTTCCTGCTTCAGCCCGGGGAAAACCTTTCCCACCTTGCCGAGGAGGTAGTCACCGTAGGTCCCCTTGAACTCGTGTACGCTAGCCTTGTCCCAGCGTCCGTCCTTGTCCTCCCGCACGGCGTGGCCGAGCGGGATCGCTTCCACCTTCGCGTGAAAATTGGGATCGAAGAAAAAAGGAAACGACTGGCGATCGCGCGCGGCCAAATTCTTCACTCGGTGGGGGGTCGAGCGGTATAGGCCCCCGGTCATCCGATCGAGCATGTCACCGATATTCACGACGAAGGTTCCGGGAATCGGTTTGGCCTCCGTCCAGCCACCGTGACTCCGCACCTCTAATCCGCCTAAGCCGTCCTGCTTTAAGATCGTAAGCACGCCGTAGTCGGTGTGTTCCCCAACGCCCCAAAGCCCAGGATCGAATCCCGCGGCCTTCACCCTTTCTGATCTCGGGTAGTTGAACACGCGAAACAGGATGAGCGGATCGCCGGTGTAGCGGTCGTGGAAATAATTCGCTTCCAGCGAAAGGCTCAATGCGATCCCCGCCATTAGACGGTGCGACAGGTCGGTCATCGCCGTCAAATACTCCAGCACCGTGGCTCGCAGTTCGGGCACGGCGCTGGGAAAAAGGTTGGCCCCGTGGAGCGGAAGTCCGGCCCGCACCGAAGGGTGATCGCTTGCCAGCTCGGCGCCGAAGTATAGCCCTTCCTTTAAATCGGGTTTTCCGGACGTCAGCTCCGCGCCCAGCGGGAAATAGCCGCGCCACGCCTTACCGCCGAAGCTCATCGCAATCTTTTCCTTATCGCTTTGGGGCAATGCGAAGAAGCGGCGGCTTTGCTCCTCTAGCCGTTTCTCGAGGGCCGGAGAAACACCGTGGTCCTTCACGTAAAAAAATCCCAGATCGCGGCAGGCGGCGCCTATCGCCTGCGGCACGTCATTGGCTTGCAGACTAATTAGGGGTACCGACGAAGGCATACGATTTACCTTATCACTTCTTCACCCGGACGTGACCCTGCGCCGGTAAAACGCTACAGTGCCGACTTATGACGGTGCGCAAGATCATTCACGTCGATATGGACGCGTTCTACGCCTCGGTCGAGCAACGCGACCGGCCGGAGCTACGGGGGCGCCCGGTAATCGTCGGCGGAAGCCCCGAGAGCCGCGGCGTGGTGGCCTCCTGCTCGTATGAGGCCCGCAAGTTCGGCATCCGCTCCGCGATGTCGTCCCGCATGGCCGCCAACGCCTGCCCCTCAGCCGTGTTCGTAAGACCTGACTTTGCCAAGTACAAGCAGGCGAGTAGATCGCTCCGCGCCATCTTTCACGATGTGACGGACCTCGTAGAGCCGCTGTCGCTGGACGAAGCGTACCTCGACGTTACCCAGAACAAATTGGGCGAAGCCTCCGCCACCCGTTTGGCGGAAAAAATCCGCGCCCGCATTCAAAACGAACTCTCGCTCACCGCCTCCGCCGGGGTAGCCCCCAATAAATTTCTCGCCAAGGTAGCTAGCGACCTACGCAAACCAAACGGTCTGTTCGTCATCGCCCCCAGCCAGGTGGAACGGTTCGTGATGAAGCTCCCGGTGGAAAAACTCTGGGGCGTCGGGCCGGCCACCGCGAAGAAGTTAAAGGCGCGAGGTCTGCACACGACGGAGGATCTGCGGCGCCTTTCCAAGGAGGAGCTGGAAAGGCAGCTGGGACGTTTTGGAGGCTTTCTCCACGGCCTCTCGTTCGGCATCGATCCGCGTCCGGTCAACCCCGATCGTGAGCTGAAAAGCTGTGGCTCCGAGACCACCTTCGCCAATGACATTCTGGAACTGGGGGTGCTGCACGACGTGATCAAACAGCTTACCGACGACGTGGCGAAATCGCTCACCAAAGTCGAGCGCCGCGCCCTCACCGTCACGCTCAAAGTTCGCTACAAAGACTTTGTCACCATTACGAGGAGCCGCACGTTGCCCTCTCCCACTGACAGCGCCGGTACCATCGCTGCGGTTTCACGCGAACTCTTACTGAACGGAACCGAGGTCACCCGCCGCGCGGTTCGCCTGCTGGGCGTGTCCGTCAGCAACCTCGTCGACGGCCTCTACCCTGAACAGCTAACGATGGCCGTGGAGTAAGCGCACGGTGCGCGGACGAAACTTACTTTGCTTCCGGAGCTTCCTCCCGGAACCGTTGAACGAACTGCACGCCCCAAATAGCTAGCTCGTAGAGCAAGCACAAGGGAATCGCGACGACGATCATGGAAAAGGCGTCGGGGGTCGGTGTCAGCACCGCGGCCAGCACGAACAATCCCATGTAGGCGTAACGACGAAACTGCCGCAGCATCTGTGGCCGCACGATCCCCAGTGCCCCTAAAATCATTAGGACCACCGGAAGCTCGAATACACCTCCGACGACCGCCAAGATTTTGAGCGTCAACGGAATGTACTGGGTGATCGTAATCATCGGCCGCAACGTGTTCGCTAGCCCGCCCTCGGAGCCAAAAGATATCAAAAAATCGTACCCCATCGGGATCACCGCGAAATAGCCGAATGCGAGCCCGACCAAGAAGCTAAACGTGCCCAACATAAGAAAGGGGGCCGCAAATTTGCGCTCGCGCTCGTACAGGGCCGGACGGATAAACTTCCAAATCAGATAAAGGTGGAACGGCACCGTCAAGAACACCGCCATGACGATGCTGACTTGCAGGTAGACCATGAATTTGTCGGCGATACCGGTGAAAAAGAGAAACTGCTGATCGGCGGGCAGATGCTTTAGCAGCGGACGCTGCAGTAGATCCATGAAGAAGTCGCCGTAGGTGTACGTCCCGGCAAGCGCAACCGACGTTGCGACTAAACCCTGGATGATGAGACCCCGCAGCTCTTCTAAATGGTCGGTTAGAGGGGCACGGGCGTCTTCGGGGCGATCGTCGTGGTGCGATGTTTCGTGGCCTACGACGGACGGAGGCAATGGCACCAGCGTTAGCGACCCCGGCTTACTTGCTTTGGCTGGCTTCTTTTTCCGGGCGGCGGATTTCACGTGGGACCTACTTTAGGCGCGGCGGCGTACCTTGGCGGGCTTCTTGGTCGCAGCCTTAACCAACTTCTTCGCCGATTTGATTTTGACGGGTGCAATCATCGGCTGCTCTACAATCTGCGGCGGCGGAGACGAAGGCCGCGGATTCTCGTCGAATTCGCCCGACACGGCTTTTTTGAAGTCGCGCAGCCCCTTACCCAACCCTTTAGCGAGCTCCGGTAAGCGACGTGGCCCGAAGACCAGCAACGCGACGACTCCCAAAACGATCATTTCCGGTAAACCCAAATTGAACATAGACCTCTCCCCGTAGCCTTATCGACACG
>JAYUBV010000528.1:0-4047 GCA_043740655.1 Pseudomonadota bacterium
GAGTTAACCCCTGCCCCTTCGGGTTTAGTGCACTGGCAAGAATACTCGGTCTTCGCAACGCCGACGCCAAACGGAAACAAGATCGCCGTCATCATGGGAAACAACGGCAGCCTTTTTGGAAAACTGCTCTGGTATGACCTAACCACCAAAAAGTGGAGCGCCGACGTTCGCAAGGTTCCGATGTACGCCCGGCAGCAGATCAAAACGTCGCCCGACGGCAGACGCCTCTACTTTCGCGGAGACGGCTTTGAAGAGACCAAGTCGATGGCGCTGGATCTGGATTTTGAATAACGCCGCGGAGCGCGCCTACAGAACTCTAGCCATGAGGCAGACAACGAGGAAAGAAAGCCCGGCGGTCAGAACGGCGATGACCTCGGACGACAAGCGGGTGCTGCGAAAACGGGTGGGATTTTGCTGGTTCATGTTCGGCTAAGAAGCAAAATTGATGCCTTTCCCTGCCCAATCTTAACGAATTCTTAAGCTAAACCAGGGGTTACTAAACCCCAACTGGTTCCGCCGCGGGACCTTAGTTCCGAAATGGGACCGCCCAGAATGGGGATGGTAGACTTAGGAACGATGAGGCTGTGGGCACTGCTGATATCCATTTTGTTAGCGACCTCCGCCACCGCCTTGAAATGCTTCCGGCCGTTGGCGGGCCTGGCCGAGGACGCTCCGGAGGTACCTGCCTTAATCCAGGGTACCTACCGCCAGCTTTGGGAAAAGCTAGGCCTTAAACACCTCACGCCGGGCGAGCTAGAACAGGTCGCGCAGAAGGACGACCCTTTTCTCGAACGGGAAAACATCCCTCACCGGCTCGACGTTCTAAAGGTACAGCTAAAAAAATTCCGCGGGCTGCTCGAACAAAAAGGTTGGAACACTCCGGCCAACCGAACGGCGCTAATTGAGGAGCTGCAAAAACTAGCCGCTCCCCAAGTCAAGGCGGCGGAAACTCAAAGGTCGGTGATGAAAGACAACCGTCTCGACACGTGGGAAGTGTCAGTCGGCTCCCTAAATCTTTCCCCGGACGGGCGGTGGAGCTTGAGCGGACGCAGGCATCCCATGCGCGCGTCGGACGCACTAACCATACTCGATACCTCCACGGGTAAGGGCACCGATCATCCCTGGCCCACGCGATGGGACTCCGCGACGATTCACTTCGTACCGGACGGGCAATCCATTTTGGTGGGGACGTACGGTGGCACCGAATTCTACCGGGTGCCCGTAAATAACGGCGTACCCGACGTCACCAACGCGGCGGCGATTACTTTCGCCAAGCCAGGCTTCGTCGCCAAACTGCTGGGAAAAAAAATGGAAGAACGGATTAGCGACGTTCAGCCGATGTCCGACCCGAATTTTTTGCGGATCAAGCTGCAGGGTGGGCACGTCTACAATTTAGATCTCAAAACGGGGGCCACCACCTTCTTGGAGGGCGTTCCCGGTAAAAGGTACCTTGAGCTGGCGGAAATTCCTGGGCAAAAACGGTACTACACGATTGGTTACACTAACGAAGGCAAGTACTCCCTCAAAATGGGAGCCATCGATCCGGACGGAAAATTGGGGCCGACCGCGGTTTTTCGCGAATGGGACGAATCGGGCGCGGATGGCGATGCGCCCACCATCCAATGGAGCCGGGATGGCGAAGCGGCCCTTTGCTACCACTTCGACCCACCTTTAAGACTAGTCGAACGGAGTGAGGCGGTAGATATCAGCCAACCCCTGCTAGCGGGCAAACCTCCCGCCACCGCTAACGACAAGCGCCGTATCCGCTTTGCTTTTTTTTCCGCCGACGGAAAAAAGGTGGGCGCCGTAATGGGAAGCTGGAACGGGGGCCATCAACTTTACTGGTACGATCGCGCGACGAAAACTTGGGCGCCGGACAGTCATGGCGTGACCGCTCCCGGACCGGCTTCCTTCCGACTAACCCCGGACGGGAGAAATTTGCTTTACGGCATTGCCGATGGCCCTACGATGCTCCTACCGCTGACTCCAGAACTTCAGTGACCGCGAAAGTTCACGAGGCGAGCGTTGCCCCCGTACTGGTCCGACACGAGAACCCAGTTTCCGTCCGGTGAAAAGGTAACCTTGTCGGCATTCCTGGCCTGCGCCGCCACCGGCCGTCCCTCGCCGGTTTCAAGATCGATGATCTCCATTCGGTGAGTTTTGTGTTCGCGATTTTCGATCGCCACTACCACCTCGGGTTTCGTGGGGTGAAGCGCAAAATCCTGAATGATGTCCCACGACGGATCGAGCGGTTTCGAAAATTTGACGGCCTTCACCGGCTTACCCACCTCGAAGGTGGTGAGACTACCCCAGGAGGCCGCTACCGCGCGTTTCCCGGCAGGATCGAACTTTATCCGCTCGGGCGGGGCGCCGAACTTAGGCTTGTCCGCTTCCGCCCAAACCACGCCGCCAGCGGTGCCAAACTTGTGGAGCGTCCCGTCGGCCGAGACGGTCACGTCGTGGAGGATATGACCGTTTGACTCCGCGGTCAGGAAGACGACGCGATCGGTGCCAGGAAGCACTTTCCAGTCGAGCAGGCGAGCCCCCATGCGACCCACGTATTCGCGAAACTGAATCGGTACGCGGGTCTTCTTTTGGAGATCGTAAAAGAAAAGGTCGTCATTTAGATGGTGGCCGTAAAGGCGTTTGCCGTTGGGAGAGATTTCAATTTTTTGAATCTGCGTCCTTTCATCAAACGGCGTGCCCACGGACGTCGCGGCCGTAAAATCTAGGCGGCCATTTTTAAACGGCACCAGCTGAATTTTCCCCCGGTCATCGCCGAATACGGCCTGTTCGCCCCCGGGCAAGAACTTGCCGGTCGCAAAGATGCCCTGGGGAATCGATTGGTCGTCTACCTTTTTGCGCGCCAGCAGATCGTACACTTCAACGTGCGAAGGCGGCTGCGGCTGACCGGCGAATGGATTTACCGAGGTACGGGAGGTGAGCAGCAGGTACCGGCCGTCAGTGTGGAAACTGGCGTTGACCGCTCCCCGTACGGTATCGATCGGATAACCATTTTCAGTGTCCCCCACGATGCGGACCGCCCGTTCGATGCCTTGGCGCTGGCCCTTCGCCAGTTCGCCTAACTCCGCGAGGAGCGACTCATTGATGCGGTCAATGGGCCACCCTTTGCCACGAATCATTTCCTTGAAATCCTTTAGCTTCCGATTCAGCGCGTAGACATCACCGTCATTCGTTTCGGGAAATATAAAGGGATCGTTTCCCCTCACGACTCTTTCGAGCGTGTCGGGCGAAAGCTTGAAACCGCCTAACGCCTGAAACAGCTCGCGGTAGGTACCGGTGATGAGCCCCACCGGCGGCTCGTCGGACGAAAGAGCCGTGAAGCTCCAAAAACACTGGTCGGTGGGAGGCAATCCGCCGGGTGCCGCGCAGAGCAAAAAGGCCGCCATAAAGAGGATACGCACGTTCGTTATTCTAACATTGGCGGTGGTATGATCGGGCCTTCGGAAATGAAACGACTATTCTTAGCATGTACCTTGTCCTTGGCCACGGCCGCCACCGAGCCCACCGCAGCTTTCTGTTCCTTGCGTCTAGCATCGTTCATGGGGTCCCCCATCGCGCCGAGCGAGCTCATCGTGGAGACGTACCGTCGCTTACACGATGAGCTAGCTAAGAGCGATCTGCTGGACACTAAGCTGAAGGAGTTTTACGCCATGCTCGAATCCGCGCGCTGGCTTAACGCGGACACTCGTGCCCTTTTAGCCAAGGAAGATCGCCGGCGAAATGGAAACCTGGAAACGGCGGCCGCCGTACAAGAGGCGAACGTACGCCGTAACCGGCAGCCGTCCCATTTTCCGGTAGATATTAAACGGATGGCGTCCACCCCCGACGGAGAACGGGTGCTCTACACCAACCGTAAGGATAACGGGCGATTCATTCTGCTCGATCTGGCAACGGGACAGGAAAAAGATCTCGGCCCTTCCCACGAAGATTTTCTTGCAAAACCCGGGATCACTTTTTCGCCGGACGGCCGGGGCGTGGCGGTGGTGCGTTTGAAGGGCGAGACCGTCGACTTCTACGATTTCG
>JAYUBV010000529.1:0-1129 GCA_043740655.1 Pseudomonadota bacterium
TCCCGCAGCATGGGCCCCAACGCCGCCCGGCCATCGCCCGAACGGGAGTAAGCGGTCTGCCCGCTGCCCTTTAGTTGAATGTCCACGCGCTGTCCGTCGGGTCGCAGGTGCTCGCCCAAAAGCACGGCACGGCCATCCCCCAACATGGTGAGGTGTCCAAACTGATGTCCCGCGTAGGCTTGCGCCAGCGGTTCCGCGCCAGGCGGCAACTCGTTGCCGGCGAGCACGGGTGCCCCCCGCTGTTTCAGGTTTGCCAGGTTCAAACCTAGCTCAGTGGCCAGCCCCTGATTGAGCAGCAGTGTGCTCGGAGTAGCCACGGGCACGGGGCTCTGGAGGGTATAAAATTCGGTACCTAGACGCAGGTAGCCATTGTCGAAGCAAAATCCAAAACCAGCCGTCATTTTCTAGGTTTACTCCATTCAAACTAAAAGGGAAAAGTACCGATACGGATAGTAGCGAGGCTACATGTCCGTCTTCGAAACATCAGTACAGGTATTCCTAAAGCCAATCCTTCACTTCCTGAAGGACGACACGATTACCGAAATCATGATCAACGGGCCCGACTGTATCTTCATCGAGCGCCGGGGCTTCGTCGAAAAAACCGACGTGCGCTTTGAAGACGCTAACGCCTTACTCGCCGCCGTCCGTAACATCGCTCAATTCGTGGGACGCCCGATCGATGACGAACGCCCGTTTCTAGACGCGCGTCTTCCCGACGGATCGCGTGTGCACGCCGTAGTGCCGCCCATCGCCCGCAACGGTACGACCGTGGCCATTCGTAAGTTTTCGAAAATGAAACTGCAGTTAAAAGATTTGATCGAAAAAGGCGCGCTCACTCCCGACGCCGCCCGTTTTCTCGATGTGTGCCTGTACCTTAAGAAGAACATCATCGTGTCCGGCGGTACGGGTTCGGGAAAAACGACCATCCTCGGTATTCTGGCGAGCCGCTGCATGCCCGACCAACGCATTCTGGTTCTGGAAGACTCCGCGGAATTGAAGATTCACAACCAACACGTGGTCTTCATGGAAGCCCGCCCCGCCGACGAGTTCGGCAAGGGTTTAGTCACGTTGCGCGACCTAGTGAAATCCTCGCTGCGTATGCGACCCGACCGCGTCATCGTGGGAGAGG
>JAYUBV010000530.1:0-1125 GCA_043740655.1 Pseudomonadota bacterium
GATAAAAATGAGCAGGAAGGTTTCTAGTATAATTATCCCAAAACAACAACCCTGGCTCCGCTGTGCGACGAGCACAATCACAAATCAAATCCCATAAATCGTGTGCCGAAACACGTCTTAAAATAACAGCATCTTTGCTGCTTGTGGGAGCTATATCTGGTTTGAAGCGTTGCCCTTTGACGGTAATGGGCGTAATGTATTTTTCACCATCTTTGGTGCATTCTTTAGTTTGAGCAGGCTCATGAATCCACTTCCCTGAATGATTTTTTAAATATTCATCAACATCAGTGTTCACGGGCCAGACCATATCAAATGTCTTACCAGCTTCAACAGCATTCATAAATTCATCCGTCACACGAAGACTAACATTCGCCCCTGTTGCAAATGTTAAATCTTGCTTCATTGTTGCGAATCTATCAGAATCTGGATGCTTGATATGAATCGTAATCATCAGTGCGCCCCTGCGCCCGCTTTGCCCAACCATTCTTGTAACATGAGAATAAAAATCACTAAATGAATACGCCCCCGTACTAGACATGGCAGAGTTATTGACTGGTGCCTGAAACGGTCTTAAATCGGATATATCTGTACCGCAGCCCGCCCTTCGTTTATATAAATTAGCCAAATGCTTGCCAGTGTCCATAATACTTGAAAGGGTATCAGATGCGGGGGCTACAACGGTACAATTGCTTAAGGAGCTTCGTGTAAAAGGATTACCCATCGCATACATTGGAGAGCCCTGCGGAACAAGTTTTTTAAATTTATGAATAGACTCACGCCATGTTGTAAAGCTATCAATAAAATATTGATTAATCTCTGTGTCTATTTCAGGATTAAAACAAATGGCATTATTTTGAAAATTAAATGCATTATCTCCCGAACACAAATTTCTAACTGCTTCGACACCAAATTTGTATTGAGCATCAATACGTGTTAATTCAAAAGCCAAGCGATTATGCATATCATCTGGTGTCAATTCAGCATAATAATTATCAGCAGTGTGAGGGTCTCGAAGTGCATATTTATTAGTAAAGGCATCGGCGGCTAATTCATCACCATTAAAATACTTAAGACTAGCTTCAAAAACATCATTGCGCCCATATTTCGGGGTGGCTGTAAATACAA
>JAYUBV010000531.1:0-12720 GCA_043740655.1 Pseudomonadota bacterium
CCAGGTTCGCATAGCAGTCGGTCTGCTGCTTAGGCGAGACTGAGCCCGAGGGCGTTCCGACTAAATCGTTTTTGTTTAAATTGGGGTTGGTCAGCGTCGAGCTCAGCCCAGTGCCGGTACCCGCGCCGGTTCCCGCAGCGGTGCCGGTTCCTGAGCCCTTTCCGCTAAAATCGAAGTTACACCCGGAGGCGGCGGGATCCACACACTTAGCGCTAGCGTTAGGGTCCGTGCTGGAGAGGTTGGAGTTGGATGGATCGTCAATCGGAGCCTTTGCTTTCGAGCAGCCCACGTAAAACGGGCTCAGCATAAGGAGAGCGAGAAAAACTTTTCCAATGCGTCGAGGAGAAAACATAAACTTTCGTCCTTCCAAGGTGTCGGTCTCTAAGTAGTGTCCAAAGCTGTCGTTCAAGGTTCGTCGGAGCAAGATAGTGCAACGGCGGGGCCACCCGGCCGTAGCCGCGCCGGCGCTCGAAAGGGTGTGTACCGCGGGAATACTGGGGGGCATTGAGCCGGCATCTGGGAAACCGTTAACTAATAAAAACAAGTAAAATCAATAACTTATATGGCATATCCGGCCGGTGTGTAACTTTTTCAAAACTGCCTGAAGAGTAGACAGGACTTTTTGGGGATTTGCGGTAACCTGAAATAGTCCCCTCTCACAATTCGCAGTACCCCCCAATCCCCACAATTCAGGAGTCATCAGCAATGAGAATCTCTGCGCTTTTTTTATTGGGCATAGCTATGTCGACGGGAATCGCCTTCGGCGACGATCGCGGACTAGCCGACGCCGCGGGCGGCAGTAACAAAGCCCTTATCGTCTCCGTCGGCCACGGCCTCTCCGGCCTGGACCTCGACGTCAATAACGTGAAAAGCATGGTCTCCCACCCGGCCTATGATTTTCGCGTAACCGAAATGGCCGAAGACAAAGCCCGTGTGGCCGATGTGAAAAAAGGCCTTACGCAAACCGCCCAGGACAGCCGCGATGGAACGATGATGTTTTATTACACGGGGCACGGCGGAGTAGGCACGTTGTGGCTGCAGGATACGAGTATCAAAGTGGAAGAGCTCCGGGCCGCGATCGAAGAGGGCCGCAAGAACATGGGCCCTCTGAAACGCCTGGTGCTCATCTATGACTCATGCCACGCCGGCAGCATGATGGATGGAATGCGCAAACTCTTCGGATTTGGACTGGTTCGCGACGAAGCCGCCCAAAACGCACTGGTGGCCGATACCCTCGTGAACGAGTTCACGCAGTCTAATCGCGATGGCGCAAAGTACTGGAATAAGCTGATGGTCATAGCGTCTTCGCGCGCTGACGAGAATTCGTTGGCTTCGGCGCAGGGTTCGATCTTTACCCTCGCGATGAAAAAGGCGTTCGACGAATCGATTGCTGTCAACCATACGGTCGGCAAGTTCATCGAGCTATCGCAGACCTACACCGTAGGCCACCATCCCGTAGCGCGTCTCGTGCCCGCGGAATTGGCCAGCGAAAAAATGGTTCCGTAATCGACGGCTACGTCGTTGCGAGCCAACGGCGAAGCAATCTCACCGGGTCGAGCTATTTGCTCGTGGCCCCGCTTCGATTTTTGGAGCGGGGCCTTTTTTTTATTCCTTGGCCGTCAGTTCAATCCAGCGGTAGTTGCCCTCGGCGTGAATGGCGCCGGTCTTAAGCCGAATCGGGCTCGCAAAGTTGGGGCCGGCCCAGGTGAAGGTATGGAACTCGCCGTTTTCCCCGCAGGGGTCCACGTTTTTGGGAAGGTTCGCTAGAAACGTATCGTCGAACGGTTTGCCGAGCCACGTCTCGGGCACCACCCGCGCGTCGACGCTGCAGAGGACCGTCTTGAAACCCGTCTGAATGATTTCTCCCGCCAGGTCACGCGTCGTGCGTCCCCACAACGGAAAGACCCCCTCGATGCCAAGCTTCTGCAGAAACTGTTCTCGGTAAGTTTTAATGTCGCTCAAGAAGAGATCGCCAAACGCGACGGCTGCGGCATCTTCCGCCCGCAGCGCGTCGGCGAGACGTTGTTCGTAGATCGAGTTGGGACAAGGTTGCGGAAGGCCAACTACGGTCAGGGGAAGATTCAGCGCGTGGGCTTGGCGATCGAGTAGCTCTTCCGAAACGCCGTGAATGGGAACACGGTGGGATTTTTCGTCCACGGTGCTTACCAGACCTGCCAGCTCGAACTTCGAGTTGGTCTGAACCAGCTTCAACGCCATCGCTGCGTCTTTGCCGCCCGACCACGATAACAGTGCCCTTTTTCGTCCCATCCAAGCCATGGATTGCTAGCGTACGGGATATTCACTCCGGCGTAAAACGTCAGAAGTAACGCTTACGGAGTAGCGTTGAGCTTGGGGTCCCGCTGGCACCCTTCCTGCTTTTGTGTCTGGGCAGAGGGGAGCCTGAAAAGGCGGGGGCAATGAGAAACCACTTAGCGTTCACATCATTTGTATTCGGCGTCCTTTCGTTCCTAACCATCGGCTGCGGCACTAAACAGTCGGCGAATCCTCCGCAAAATCCTCCGCCACCTCCGCAGGTCGGCACGCCGACACCTCCGAATACGGTTCCGCCGGCGCAGGGAAATCCGACCGGTCAGAATAATCCCGGCAACGCTCCGCTCGTTCCCGGTGGCCAACTTCAGCCCGGCAGCACGTTGCCCGGCGGGCAATACGTCGGTAACGAAGGCGACGGAAATTACTTTTGTGACGATGAATGGTGCTACCAGTACTACGGCGACAACCCGGGCAATGGCGGCACCGTGAAGCCTGGCGGCACCCCAGCGCCTAGCGGCAATGTTGGTACCGGTACCCCCGGTTACAACGACGAAGATTACTACGGAGATAACTCGTACAACGGAAATTATGGCGGTAGTTACTACGACACCGGCGACTATTACGGCAATTACACCGGCGCCAACTACGGTAAAGCGAAAGCCGGCAGCGTCGACGCTACGGGTAACTACCGTGGCCAGTGGAGCACTGGCTGGGCCAACGACGGCTGGTACCACTACGGAAACGATTTCTATCTGGACTCGCGCCTGAACGCACTCCAACGATCGCGCACCCCAGGCACGGCAGCTAAGCTAAAAATCCGCGCGCGAGCCCGCCGGTAGAAAAACACAAGACGCCCTGGTTGGGAGTCAGTCTCTAAAGAGCCCCCGGGTCCTCACGGATTCGGGGGCTTTTGCTTTTTGTTTCAGCGCGGGATTCGGTGAAGGGAAATAGCCTTTGCGGCGCCGTTACTTTCAAACACGTTTAGTTGCGTGCCGTCGGGGGAAAAGCTAGCCCGGATCACGTCCGCGGGAAGGGGTAGATCCGCCTTCACGGTATCCGTCCTGGTGTCGATGAACTGCGCTCGGACCTTGGGGGGATTCGCCCCCTGCTCCGAGATAATCAGCACGATCAGCGGCTCGGTGGGGTGGGCCACCACGGACTGAATCTCCGGCCGACCCAAACGACCGGAATCGGTTCGGAGGACCCGCAGCGGTTGGTCCACGGCTTTGACGGATAGGTATTCCTTTCCCACCGTTCCGTAAAGGTAGGCTTTTTTTCCGTCGTGCGCGAAGGTGACTTCCATGGGGTCGGGGCGATCGGACCGGTCCTGAAATTCGAGGGGGAATGAGGCCAGCACGCTCTCCCGCGTGATCACGCCATCGGGCGATATCTTGCAAATAACGTAGCTTGCCTCCTGGCGGCCATTCCGCACGCGGAAATACAGCCGATCGCTTTCGGGAATGTAACCCCAGCCGCGCAACATCAGCGCCGGATTATGCCGGCCATCCACCGTGCGCACGCCGTCGAGATTTACCGGCAACACTTTCTGGTCCTTTACGTTCACCAAGAACTCTGGCGCTACGGCATCGACTCCGGCGAGAAAAACGTCGGGGTCCGACCCCGTGGATTGGCCGGAGATTAATTTATTTCCGGTCATCACTGGAATCAGTTTTCTTTTCGTCCAGAGCACGGAGCCCCTTTCGAACGGGACGGTGCCGAAAACGCCGGGCTCCACAAAAAAACGAAGCTCGCGACCGTCGCGGGAAAAATGGGGAATTCTCAGGGTGCCGGAACCGGTCGCGGGGATCGAAGTGGTTCCGGTCTCGGTGTCGAAGACCGAGATAGCGAAAGTGTCCTTACTATCGTTCACACTCACAAAATACCGGCCGTCCGGAGATTGGGCGACCCGTCCCCCCCTAGGCAGGGAGAAATCGAAGTCACTATTTTGGCGAACGCTACGACTTTTCTTGCTGTTCGCCTCGTCGACCCGGCTCGCCCGCGCCTCCAAGTCCGTTAGAAGTCTCTTTATGACGTCGGGCGTTCGCCAGCGTTTTGCCTCGACGAGCAGCTCGAGGCCGCGCACGTGCTTGCGCAAGGCGGTCGAATCTCCCTCCGCGTGTTCGGGAATGAGGAAGGGATTTTGGCTCGCCCGCATTTTGTTCAGCGTGTCGGGAGTCAGATGGGGGCCGAGCTGATCCAGCAGGGCACCGTAGGTGTTCGCTACGAGGTCCGCCGCCCGGAGGTTCTCCACGGCCGAGACGCTAGCGAAGCCGAGCAGGCACAGGGGGTCCACGGCGGCCGAGCCGCTAACGGGCCGGGTAAGGATGGCTAGGACGCATAGAGTGGAACGTTGGGATCGCGTCATGGGGACTACATGATATCGCAACGGGCCTTTTTTTACGGGAATGGCGAACGGATTATCTTCAATCCCGTGCCTTGCACGAGAAGAAGGCGCTCGGCGGAGAGGGGGAGGAAACCCTCGACGCTCACCCCCGGGAAAGAAAGCTCGGTTTGCACGGCGCCGTTGGGCCCAATGAGCGCCAAGGCCCCCGCGCGAAAGACCTCGTGCTGCCGGATCCACACCTCGTCCTGCGGCGACGGATTGCGTGACAGCGTGACTTGATGCAAGGGAACGCTGGGGTTGGCCCGATCCTCGTAATGGGAGGTGCTGCCGACCAGGATCGCAGACCCTGAAGGTCCCCGGCCGATCGCGGTGACGAAGTCGGAGGTGGGGCCCGATTCATGTGTCGTACTGCGTTTCCAGCGCAGTGGTAGCTCGCGGGTAAGCCGGTTGCCCGTCGCTTCGTAGCCAAAGAGGATCTGCCGGTAATTGAGGTGCCCCGCCTTGGGATCGATCGTCGAGCAAACAAGGAAAAAGCGTGAATCGCTCATCGAACTGCCGACAAAGAAAAAACTGGAAGGAAGGTCCTCTAAGGTCTTCGACCAGGTCTCGTGCAAATGGCGATCGATCCGTTTAACGAAGGGAAATACGTCCGTCCCGATCTCCAATCCACCGAGCAGCAAGATCTCTGAATCACCAAGCAGCAGAACGTCGCGAAAACGAAACGGGCTGGAAACGTCGTAGGAACTGACAAAGCCCGAAAGCTCATCCGTTAGGTCGGTAACATGCTGGCGCTCGACGCGCACGACCCGGCGATCGAAAAGCAGGAGGGCGCTCTGCGACGTTTCCGCCGCGATGGCAATGGGATTATCGTAAACGCGCTCCCAGCAATCGCGCTCGATACCGGGGCTGACGACGTGTTGAATCCATTCCTGCCGCCCATCGGGGGAGATTTTTATGACGAAGGGGCGCTGACAGTTACCGGCGCGCATCTCCCCAACGGAAAAAAGACCGCCGTCCTTCGTCGGAGAAAGTCCGGCCAGGGTGAGTTGAACGACCTCCTCGGCCGGAGTGGCGGCGTCGTAGGTCGGCTCAAGCTTCCACTGGAGCGTGCCATCGGCCGCGTACGCTTCGACCGAGTCCCCTACGATTCGTTCGCCCGGCAGCGAATTGGCGTGAATCACGGCAAAACCGGCGCCCCGGGGCACTGGCCAGCTGTAGACGCCGTGCTTCGTCCAAACGGTTTTTTGCGGAACGGCATTCTCCCCGGCACCCTTCGCCGTAGCAAACGGCACCTTGGCGGAAATTCGGTAGTGCGTGTCGTTATGACGGGACGCCTGGAGGTAAAGGTGCAGCACCACACGTGGCTCGGCCGCGTTGTTTCGCCAAAAATTAGTCCACGTTTCCCTTTCGAGAAGGATCAACGGCCGGCCGTCGGCGCCCGCCTCGAACGCGACCTTGGCATCGCCAATCCGGCCAAACCGGTCTTCCAATCCCTTGCGGTTCTGGTCATCCACCAGAACGATTACCGTCTTCAAAGCGGCCTTCAGGGCCACGGCGTCGATGGGGCCGGCCCACGAAGCACCGGTTCGTTTTCCCTCATCGACCTTTTCCACGACCAAGCTCGCCGTGGCGACCAGCCAGCCGCTAACCGCGTCGCCATTGCCGCCCACCGTGTTTCCACCCTGCCCAACGGCAATTGAAGAAAGGGTGACGAGCGAAGCCCAAGCGATGCGAAAAAAGACGGTTTCGATCAGGCTCACGGGTTCCCCTTTGGTGGTTTCACGAGCGTAACGTCATTGCCGCTGACGACCGCCAGCCATTTGGTGCTCGTTTCAATCGTAATCTGGTCTCCATTCGACTGAACTTTGGAAGGCACGCCCAGTGGGTAAAGCCGGCTTCGTTCCACGGGACCTTCGCTAAGTAACGGCAAGAACGACTCGGTTCGTCCTTGGGCGTCCAGTTTCAGCAGGAAAGCGTAAGCGTAGTTGCGATGAACATTCACGACTCCCGCCGCCAGCAATCCGTCTTGCGGACCACTCGCCATCGCGGAAACGCTGAAAGAAATGTAGTCCTGGTTCATCTCGTAGTCTTTTCGGACGGGAAACTCCTTCGGAAAATAGATCCATTTGAGAAGCAGATCGGAATCGTATCGCTCTATGCTGTTAGCCTGCATATAGGCGGGGTGCCACCGGTAGTGGTCGGCGGTAAACCCCACGGGTGGGTTGTGCATACGGATGACTACGGTGTCACCGTTCGCGAGGCGCAAGGTTTCCGGGCGGCGCAGAAAATCGTCGCTCCACAGGGCGCTGCGTACCGGCCGATCTTCGTCTGGCGCCGAAACGGGAAACGCCGAAGCCGGCACCCGGGAGGAAAACGAGTAGTGCCGGTCATCATACCCGGCTGCGTAAAGATAAAGGTGTAGCACCGTCCGGAAGTTAGGATGGTTACTCTCGAAGAGATGCGTCCAGACGTAGCGATCGATGTAGATACGGGGAGTTTCGCCGCGGAAAATGACCCGTCCCTCTTTCATTTCCCCGAATTCGTTTCTCACGTTCACCAGGTCGTTTTGATCGACCACCGTAACGTGGGTCTTCAAGGCGCCCTTTAACTTTTCAACGTCGAACGCCTTCCTCCACGGGGCCGCGGCATGGGCTCCGTCCGTGAGCGCGGTCACGAGCTGGGAGCCTAAACCGCTGAACCAGACGGCCAGGCCCCGACCGTCTCCGAGCGGGGCCCTGTGGTCGCGATCATCCGCAAACGCCGTCGAAAGCGCGAAAATCGCCGAAAGCGTTAGAATGAGGTATCGGGCCGAATGGAGCATGGGCGTCACTCAATTGAGCGTGGCGAATGTTGTCAATTCACAAATGTCCGGCGAAGCGCCTGCGAGTTTGCAAAACGACGCAGGGCGGGTAATTCTGACTGCAAATGAAGCCAGTTAAGACCGACGTCCGCTTTCCCGACCTGGAAAAATCCATCCTCGCGTTGTGGGAAAAGCAGGGAATTAAGAAAAAGGGGCTAGAGGCCAACAAGGCTAACGCGGACAAGCCCGGCGGCCGTTACGTCTTTTACGACGGGCCTCCGTTCGCCACGGGCATGCCCCACTACGGCCACATTCTGGCCGGAACCCTTAAGGACATCGTGCCCCGTTACTGGGTGATGAAGGGCAAGTACGTCGAGCGCCGTTGGGGCTGGGACTGTCACGGTCTGCCCGTAGAGTTTGAGATGGAAAACGAGCTTGGGCTAAATGGCGTGCACGAGATCGAAAAGTTTGGCGTCGCCAAATTCAACGAAGCTTGCCGCGGCATCGTGAATCGCTACACGTCCGAGTGGAAGACCACCGTCGAGCGTACCGGCCGCTGGGCCGATTTTGATAATCAGTACCGCACCATGGACCTCTCGTTTATGGAGTCGGTGTGGTGGGTGGTGCAGCAGCTATTCAATAAAGGGCTCATATACGAAGGGTACCGCGTGATGCCGTACTCGTGGCGCGTGTCCACTCCGCTTTCGAACTTTGAAGCGTCACTGAACTATAAAGAGGTTCAGGATCCGTCGCTGACGTTGAAGTTTAAAGAGGTGGGCTCGAAGCGGTATTTTCTAGCGTGGACGACCACCCCGTGGACGCTGCCGTCGAACCTCGCTTTGTCCGTGGGTGGCGACATTGAATACGTCGAGATCGTCGAGACCAAGACGGGCGATACGTTGCTACTGGCGAAGGAACGGTTGAGCGTTTATTTCAAAACGCCGGTCGAGTACAAGATTGAGAAAACCTTCACGGGCCAACAGCTCGAAGGGCTGAAGTACGAGCCGCTGTTTCCGTACTTTGCGAAACAGCCCAAGGCATTTCAGATTTTGGTGGGCGATCACGTCACGACCACCGACGGTACGGGTATCGTGCACACCGCCCCCGCGTTCGGTGAAGAGGATTTTGCGATCTGTAAGAAGTACGGCATCGAGCTCGTCGTGCCCGTCGATCGCGAAGGTAAGTTTACGGACGAGGTTCCGGATTACGTCGGCCAGAACGTAAAAGAGGCCGATAAGCACATTATCAAGGATTTGAAAGCCAAGGGGGTCGTCTATAAGCACGACACCTTCATGCACAACTACCCATTCTGTTGGCGCAGCGATACGCCGCTGATCTACAAGGCAATCTCGACCTGGTTCTTAAAGCTCGATCCTTTGAAAGAACGGTTGGTCGCCAACAACAAAACGACCCACTGGGTGCCCGAGCATTTGCGCGACGGGCGTTTCGGCAACTGGCTAGAAAACGCGCGCGACTGGAACATCAGTCGTAACCGTTTTTGGGGTACGCCGATTCCCATTTGGCGTAGCGACGATGGTGAAATGATGTGCGTGGGCTCCATCGCGGAGCTGGAAAAATTGTCGGGACGTAAATTCACCGACATCCACAAACACCACGTGGACGACGTGGAGTTCAAATCGCCCAAAACCGGAAAGCTAATGAAGCGCATTCCGGAAGTTTTGGACTGCTGGTTCGAAAGCGGCTCCATGCCCTACGCGCAGGCGCATTATCCGTTCGAGAACAAAGAAACGTTCGAAAAGAATTTTCCGGCGAACTTTATCGCTGAAGGCATTGACCAAACCCGCGGCTGGTTCTACACGCTGTCCGTCTTGTCGACGGCGCTGTTCGATAAACCGGCGTTTCAGAATGTGATCGTCAATGGGCTGGTCCTTGCCGCCGACGGCAAGAAGATGAGCAAGCGGCTTAAGAACTACCCGGATCCGAACTACCTCCTCGATAATTACGGTGCGGATGCGCTGCGCGCGTACCTAATGACCTCCCCCGCGTCGCATGCGGAGGACCTGCGTTTCTCCGAGGCGGGCGTAAAGGAAATCATCCGCGCGGTGCTGTTGCCGTATTGGAACGCGTATAGCTTCCTCGTGACCTATGCGCTGGCCGATGGGTGGAAGCCCGTGGCGGGCGGAACGTGGAAGGGTTCCGAAAACCGCTTGGATAAGTGGATTGTATCGCGGCTCGAGAACCTGATCGGGCTCGTGAACGTGCAGATGAACGATTACCACCTCTACGAAGTGGTGCCCGAGGTCGTTAACTTTATCGACGAGCTGACCAACTGGTATATTCGTTTGAACCGTCGCCGCTTCTGGTCGGACGAGATGAACGCCGATAAGCAGACCGCTTACGAGACGTTGTACTTTGTGATGACCCGCTTCAGCCGCGTGCTGGCGCCGATCCTGCCGTTTATCACCGAAGAGGTGTTCCAGAATCTGGAAGCATCGTTAGGTCAAGAAGAGAGTATCCACCTGAGCCGATTTCCGGACGCGGATAGGAAGTGGTTGCAGCCGGAGTTAGAGACTCAGTTCGCTCTTTTCCAACGCGTGGTGGGCATGGGCCGTAACTGTCGTGGCACCAACAACCTCAAGACGCGTCAGCCGCTGAAAGAGATCAAGGTGATCACGCGGAATGCGGGCGATGCGGCGACGATTCAGAGTTTTGCCGACCTCATCGGCCACGAGCTGAACATCAAGACCGTATCGTTTACTAGCGACGAGAGTGCGTGGGTGAGCTACTCCGCGATGCCCAAAACGCCGGTGCTGGGGCCCCGTTTGGGGGCCAAATTGAAGGGCGTAATGATGAAGATCAAAGCGCTGACGTCCGATGAACTAGTAAAGCTCGAAAAAGACGGCAGCACGGTGATCGAAGGGGAGAAGATCCTTTCGAGCGAAGTCGTTATCAACCGTTTGCCGAAACAGTCCGGAGCCATCTTCTCGGAGGCGGGCGTTACGATCTGGCTCAACACGGAAATCGACGAGAACCTTTTATTTGAGGGGATCGCGCGAGAGTTCGTGAACCGCGTGCAGAAGATTCGAAAAGACAGCAAGTTCGATATCACCGACAAAATCAAAATCACGTATTCGACGACGGATGACATCCAGAAAGCGGTCGAAAAGAACCGCGACTACATCTGCGGTGAAACCTTGGCGATGGGCTTGGTCGCGGGCAATACCGCCGCCATGGTTGAGCAAGAGATCGACGGTGATTCGTTGAAACTATCGGTAGAACGGGCGACTTCTTAGCCGTATTCTTCCGTATACCCGGCTCACCGTTTCGGGCCCGGGCTTTGCTACTTCTGATTGCTAGGATTAAAATGTAGCAAAGGTGGAACTATGATCCAAAACGGACGTTTGCAATGCGTTATGTGTGCTTTAGTCGCGGCTTCGCTGTCTTTATCGCTTTTCATATAACGGACTCGGCTCCGTAAATTCTAAAATCCCTCCTCCCCCGGCATTACGGTTGCCCCTTAGATGGCGCAATCATTGCAACGTCCAATTTTAGTGGAGGTAAGCACCGTGGGTGAATCAGTGTGGAACAGCAAAGTATTTCCTCGATACGGCGAAGCATCGGGAAAAAAAGAGTTCGATGTCATCGTGATCGGAGGTGGCTCGACCGGCCTCAGTGCGGCGTACTTTCTAAAACGCACCGGTTTACGGGTTGCTCTGCTCGAGCGTAATCGCTTGGCCCACGGCGATATTGGGGCCACTACCGCCCACTTAACTGCCGTTACCGACACGCCCCTTAATGAGCTGGCCGCTAGCTTCGGCGACCAGAACGCCCGTCGCATTTGGGATGCGGGCGAGATCGCCGTCGACGCGATCGAGAACATCGTCAAAACTCATGCCCTCGACTGCCGCTTCCAAAGGGTGCCGGGTTTGCTGACAGCGTCTCTTTTTGGAGACGCCGTCCGACAAGAAAAAGAGTCGGAAAAGCTGAAGGAGATCGAATCCACCGCCAAGAGGCTGGGTATCGAAGCCAGGTATAAGGCGACCGTGCCGGTCTTTGGCCGACCGGGAGTCTCTTTCGCCAACCAGGCCATTTTCGATCCGATGCCGTACTTGGCAGGTTTGGCCAAGGTGGTCGATGGAGATGGTTCGTATATTTTCGAGAAGAGCGAGGTGACTTCGGTGACCGAAGGGCCGCTCACCGTTTCTGGCGACGGATTCCAGTTTCGCTGCCACCGCGTAATTGTGGCCACCCACGTTCCGCTCATGGGCAAAACCAGCCTGCCCGCGGCTACTTTATTCCAAACCAAGATTGCGCCCTATTCGTCGTACGTAGTGGGGGCGACTTTGCCCGGCACTGGTCACCGGCAAATGTCGTTGTGGGATTTGTCCGATCCATACTTCTTCCTGCGCATCGAACAGCGCAAAGGTTCGGGCTACGCGATCTTAGGCGGACTCGATCACAAAACGGGGCAGGTTGACGATCAACCGGAGCGCTACGCCAAGTTGAAAGAAATTCTTACGTCACTCATTCCCGATGCCCAGGTCGATCACGAGTGGTCGGGGCAAATCATTGAGAGCCATGACGGCCTGCCGTTTATCGGCGAAGGAAGCGAGCACCAGTTCATTGCCACGGGGTTTGCCGGCAACGGCCTCACGTTCGGTACCATTGCGGGTCTGATGGCGACGGACTACGTGCACGGGCGAAGGAATCGCTGGGATGAAATTTTTTCTCCCCAACGCAAAGAGATTCACTCCGGAGGAGTGTGGAATTATGTGAAAGAGAATTTCGACTATCCGATCTACCGCCTCAAAGACAGTTTATCTAACGGAGACGCCGACAGCGTGGCGGAGGTAAGGGCCGGGGAAGGCAAAATCGTTAAGATCGACGGGGATAAGGTTGCCTGCTACCGCGACGACCATGGCAAGCTGCACCAGGTTTCGGCGATATGTACCCACATGGGCTGCACCGTGAAATTCAACAGCTCGGAAACGACTTGGGACTGCCCGTGCCATGGCTCGCGTTTTAAGACGAATGGGGACGTGATCGGGGGACCAGCGGAAAAGCCACTCGCGAAAATCAAACGGGCGGAAAAGAAAAAAGGAAAGTCGCGAGAGAAAGACAGGGAGGGCGAGCCAGATAAAATGGCGAGCTGAGGAGGTCACTATGGAAAATTTACTTTCGGTAAGCGCAGTCATTTTTGATGTCGATGGAACCTTGGTGGATAGTAACGACTACCAGGCCCAGGCATTCGAGGAAGCGTTCCGTGCATTTGGACACTGTGTGGACGTTCGCACGATTCGGCCGCTCATCGGCCTGAGCATCGAAAAGCTGATCCCGCGGGCCT
>JAYUBV010000532.1:0-4008 GCA_043740655.1 Pseudomonadota bacterium
TGTACCTAGTTGAGGGTGACTCCGCCGGTGGCTCCGCCAAGCAGGCACGCGATCGTAAGAATCAGGCGATTCTTCCGCTCAAGGGAAAGATCCTAAACGTCGAAAAGGCACGCTTCGACAAAATGATCGAGTTCCAGGAAATTCGGACTCTGATCACGGCACTCGGTACGGGGATTGGTCAGGGCGAATACGACATCGCGAAGATTCGTTACCACAAGATCATCATCATGACCGACGCGGACGTCGACGGGGCGCACATTCGTACGCTGCTGCTTACCTTCTTCTACCGTCAGATGCCGGAGATTATAGAAAAGGGTTACCTCTACATCGCGCAGCCGCCGCTCTACAAAGTGAAGAAAGGCAAAGTTGAGCGTTACTTACGTAACGACTCCTTGTTTGAAGATTTCGTTTTAGCGCAGGCTCTCGAAGAAATGGATCTCACCGCTAACGGACAGAAGGTAGAGCGGAATACGGCGAAAAATATTTTCCGCAAACTGACCCAGTTCAATCACCTTATTCGTTTGTTCGCGCGTAAGTCGGATGCGGAACTGATTCGCTCCATCGCGTACAAAGAGGTTTGGAACTCGGAATTGTTAAAGGACAAAGTAAGACTCGAAGCCGAGCTGGCCATTTACAAAAAGGTCCTCGAGAAAAAATCGCCGTCCTTCCAGTTCTCCTACGAACTTGTACCGGACGAAGAACACGCTGGTTTCGTGGCGCGTTGTACGACGACTCGTCACAACTTAAAAACGATTACGACCATCACGTACGACTTTTTAACGTCGAGCCAGCTCGGGGAAATGCGCAAGATTACGCAGAACCTACAGAAGTTTGGTGAGGCGCCGTTCGAAGCTACCTTCGCGGACGGACGTAAAGAAAAATTCATGGACATCGAAATGCTCAAGGCATTCGTCGTGAATTTGGGGCAAACCGGCCTCTACATTCAGCGCTACAAAGGTCTGGGCGAGATGAATCCGGAACAGCTTTGGGAAACCACGATGGATCCCAAAACGCGCTCGTTTCTGCAGGTCCAGATCGAAGACGCCGCCGAGACGGATAATATATTTTCGATTTTGATGGGCGATCAAGTGAAGCCTCGTCGCGATTTTATCGAGGCGAACGCGCTCAAAGTAAGAAGCCTGGACGTTTAAGACGATGGACACGATCGACAGCTCACTAATTCAAGTAAGTATCGAAGAGCAGATGAAAGAGGCCTACCTCGATTACGCTATGAGCGTAATCGTGGGTCGCGCGCTTCCCGATGCTCGTGACGGTTTGAAACCGGTGCACCGGCGGGTGATGTACGCCATGCACGACATGGGGAACACCCACGATAAGGCCTATAAAAAATCGGCCCGCATCGTCGGTGACGTTATTGGTAAGTATCATCCGCACGGCGATGTGGCGGTGTACGACACCATGGTGCGCATGGCGCAGGATTTTTCGATGCGGTATCCGCTCATCGATGGACAGGGCAACTTCGGCTCCGTCGACGGCGATAGCCCGGCGGCCATGCGTTATACGGAGGTCCGTCTCGATAAAATTTCGAACGAGTTGCTCGCGGACTTGGAAAAAGAGACCGTCGATTTCACGCCGAACTACGACAACTCTTTGCGCGAGCCGTCGGTACTCCCGACTCGTTTGCCTAACTTACTGCTGAACGGATCGACGGGTATTGCCGTTGGCATGGCGACGAACATTCCGCCGCATAACTTGAACGAGATCCTCGATGGTTTGACTATGATCATCGAGAACCCGGCGGTGACGCCGGAGAGTCTGTTCTTGAAGATTCCGGGTCCGGATTTTCCGACCGCGGGTTTTATCTATGGCCGTCGCGGACTGCGTGATGCTTACCTCACCGGTAAGGGCATCATCCACTTGCGTGCGAAAGCCGAGATCGAAACTAATGCAAAGTCGGGCAGAGAGCACATCGTCGTTACCGAACTTCCGTACCAGGTAAATAAAGCGAAGCTCATTGAGTCCGTTGCGGATCTAGTTCGTGAAAAAAAGATTGAAGGGATTTCCGATCTTCGCGACGAATCCGATCGTGAAGGCATGCGCGTAGTGTTCGACCTTAAAAAAGGCGAGGACAGCCGCGTAATCGTAAACCAACTTTTCAAGCTCACGCAGATGCAGGTGTCTTTCGGCATTAGCATGCTGGCGTTGGATCACCAGCAGCCTAAGGTGATGAACATCAAGGAACTGCTGGTAGCGTTCCTAAATCACCGCAAAGAAGTGGTCACCCGCCGCACGGTTTACGACCTTCGCAAAGCGGAAGAAAAAGCCCACTTGTTGGAAGGTTTGAAGATCGCCGTCGAGAATATCGACGAGACGGTCAAGATCATTAAAGAGTCGTCCAGTCCGGACGATGCGCAGAAGCGCCTTATCGCGCGCTTCCAGTTTTCCGAAGTCCAATCGAAGGCCATTCTCGAGATGCGCCTGCAGAGGCTCACCGGCCTCGAGCGGGACAAAATTATCGCCGACTACAAAGCGACGTTGACGCTCATCGCTTCTTTGCGCGCGATTTTAGCGGACGAGAAGAAGGTTTTACAGATCATCTCGGAAGAGCTCGCATTCATTCGTGGAAAGTTCGGCGACGAACGTCGTACTCAGTTCATCGATGAACAAGAGGACATGACGGAAGAAGATTACGTCACCGAAGAGTCGATGGTCGTGACCTTCACGTATTCGGGTTACATCAAGCGTTTGCCCGTCGATACCTACCGCGCCCAGCGCCGCGGTGGACGGGGCGTGACCGGCGTCGGCCAGAAAGCGGAAGACTTTATCGCCGATCTCTTCGTGGCCTCTACCCACGAGCAGATTCTGTGCTTCACGGATCAGGGAAAAGTTTACTGGCTCAAGGTCCTGAAGATTCCGGAAGGCAGCCGCACTGCCAAGGGCAAGCCGATCGTGAACCTCTTGAACCTGAGCACTAACGAGCGCGTGCTCGCCGTATTGCCGGTGAAAGAGTTCCGCGAAGACGAGTTTATCGTGATGGTAACCGCCAAGGGCATCATCAAAAAGACGTCGCTCATGTCGTTCGCCCGCCCAATGAAAAAGGGCATCATCGCGGTCACGGTAGATGAAGGCGATTCGATGGTCAGCGCGCGCTTGTGCAAACCGCAACAGAACGTGGTTCTCGTCAGTAAAATGGGTCAGAGCATCCGTTTCGAAGACGACGATGTGCGTCCGATGGGCCGAGCCGCCCGCGGCGTACAGGGCATGCGTTTGGATGACAACGACGAAGTGGTCGGGATGGAAGTCATCTCGCCGACCCAAGTAGGCACTCAGATTCTCACGGTTACCGAAAAAGGTTACGGTAAACGTACCGCCATGGACGAGTACCGCGTACAGGGTCGTGGCGGCTCGGGCATCATGACGATGAGGATCACCGAAAAGAACGGCAAAGTAGTCGCCGTTCGCCAGGTGGTGGATTCCGACGAAATCATTATTGCTTCCAACCAGGGAAAAGTGATTCGGACCCGCGTATCGGAAATTTCCGAGGTCGGCCGCGTAGCTCAGGGCGTTCGTCTCATTTCGCTCGAAGAGGGCGAAGCGGTCGGAGCGGTTGCCAAGATTGTCGACGATAAGGACGATGCGGTGGTGGCCATCGACGGAGCCGTGGAGGCCCCGGCTACGACAGTGGCTCCGGTGGTCGAAGCGGAAAAAGACGACGAAGGAACTAGTGAGTAATAACCGGGTAGCCAGAGCCTTCACGGTTCTGGCGATCGGAATCTTACTGTGCGCCTGTACGGAACGTCGCCAAAACGGACTAACCCAAAAAGCCGAAGAAAAGATCCAATCGGGAAATTATGCCGAAGCGGTGGACCTTTATCACAAGGCCATCACGCTCAATCCGGATAACCGAATCGCCATCAAGACCCTCTACAAGCTGGGGTTTGCCCAAGAGATCTATTTGAAGGATTTCGAAGGGGCGACCTTCAGCTACCAAGAATTCATCCGTCTCAACCAGGACCGCGTATCGGTTTACGAAGTTTTAAAGCGCGT
>JAYUBV010000533.1:0-12667 GCA_043740655.1 Pseudomonadota bacterium
GGACCGTGCTGGCCGGCGGAAAATATGGTGGGCGGCCGCCCTGCTTTGAGGCGGCCACCCCTAGGGTTCTTTACGGTTTAGTAAAGACGCGGCCGCCGATGACCGGCGCATTGACCTGCAAGAATCCGTTGTCGTATTCGTAGCGAAACAACGCGCGGTTCTCGAAATCCACAAACGGTTTCTCACCGAGGCCCAGGCCGTTCACTTTCTCGTGCTGCAAACGATTGAGCGATTTCGCTTCGCCACGTTTCCACACGGCGATGGCCTTGGCTTCGCGGATGCGGAGATTAGCGCGGGTAGTCTCTCGGCGCTGTTGAGAATTAAACGTAGGCTCGATCTTCGCTTCGTTCTCGTTCTGAATCGCCGTGAGCACATTGTTCTGGGTGTCCACTTCCATCTCGGAATGCTGGGTCACTTCGAACTTGTCGCCGGCGACAAAGACGATGCCGTTCAGGATGCCTTCCTTAAAATTATGCGCGAGCTTGTAGGTACCGGTTTGCGTGACGGTGCGCAGGGCGTCCTTGCACTCGGCATCGAAGTACTTCTCCTGCTGGATGGTGAGGTTGGCGTCCGTGAAGGTCAGGCGCGCCACGGTATTGCCTTCGCAGCGGGAAACCCAGGTGGCGCCGGCGAGTTCCGGGGTCATTTCGTTACGCTGACGTTCCTGCTTGCCGATGATGTCGGCCTTGCCGCAGCCGATGAGGGTTCCCAGCCAAAGAATCGTGACGAGATACAGAAATCCGTTCTTTTTCATACGTTTAACTCCTAAATAAAAGTTCCCCAGCTTTGGGCTGGAGCGGGGCCGTGTTTGGTTTACCGACGCAAGTACCCGCTTTTAACGCCTTGTCACAAGCGGACTGGATGCCGAATCCCCTCTTACCGTTTGCTGTTTGCAAATCTGTGCGCCTTTGTTTGCCGTTTGCCGCTTCTTGTTTGCTGTTTGCTGCCGATTTGTTTTATACCTGGCGGCATCGAAATTATTGATGGAAGCGAACTACCAACAGATGCTGCGGGACGAGCTACTGACTCGGCTCAAGAAGAACTCGGCCTACTCGGCGCGGGCCATGGCGAGGGACGCGGGGTTATCCCCTGCCTTTCTTTGTCAGGTGTTGAATCGCACGCGTTATCTTAAAGAAGATCGCGCGTACGACATCGCCGATCGCCTCGGGTGGGATGCCGATCGCACTCACCGTTTCGTAACCCTACTTCGCTACGAGCGCGCCAAGGACGACGGTACCCGCAAACAAGTCTTAAGCGAGTTCAACCGGTGGCACCGAAAAAAGGTCGTCTCCCACAGCCTAGACGCCAAATATTTTGAATCGATCTCCTCTTGGGTTCACTACGCCATCCTGGAGCTATTGACCGTCGAGGGGTTTGAACCTAAGTGCGACTGGATCGCTAAGAAGCTGGGGCTCACCCTCATCGAGACCGAATTGGCGGTACGCACGTTGCGCAGCCTGGGGCTCCTGCAAACGGAAGGGAAACACTGGAAAAAGGCATACGACGCCTACACCACCCCCGATGATCACCCAGGGTACGCCGCCGCTCTACGCAATTATCACGACCGATCGCTTCAGCTGGCGCGACGCCGACTGTGGGACGAACAGACCGCCCGCGAATTCGGCGCCATCGTGGTCGCCACCGATCCCGAACGGCTGCCCGAGATCAAACAGCGCATTCGAGAATTTCAGGACGAGATGATGACCTTCATGGAGACCTCTCCTAAGAAGGCCATCTACCAAATGTCGATTCAGCTTTTTCGCTTAGACGGAGGAAAGACCCAATGAGGCTCGCGCTGGTTTTACTGTGGATTTGCCTGCCTACGATTGGCTACGCCGGCGGACGCGCCGGAAATGGTTTCGCGCTCGAATGCCGCGACGATAAAGAACACGGCTTAAAGGCCGGCTACTACTCGCTAGACTACCTCGCCACCAAGGGGCTCGGCCCCGCGGTTAAGGTGCGGACCTGGAAGGAATCCGCGGAACGGATTCGCAAACGTTTGAAAGGGGCCCTCAGCAACAAGCAGCTAGCCCTTTACGACGATTTCGTCGCCACCGTCCGAAATGACGACTACACCAAGACGCGCGTCTGGGAAGCCGCGCCATTTGGAGTACTAAATCTTAAGACCGAAGCGTCGCCGGAACAGCCGGGCAAAGATCCACTGCACAAGGAACAGCTCAAGACTAACTTGCAATCGCTCGTGCAGAAAGTGCCGGACGCTTGCTCGGACACTAAGGGTGGAATCGGTCTCATCCCCGCGGTGGTATTCCAGGATTCGTTCTTTACCGGACGGCCTGACGGCTACCTCGTCTACAAGTTCGTGCCCAAAGTACTCGACAGCTTGGAGGTGAACGATCCGTTGCAGCTGTCGTACCTCTACATCCACGAATGGCTGTGGGACATCAGCAACAACGAAGATCGCAATCGTCGCATCAACCACCTGCTCCACTCGGAGAAGGGCGACGTGGCCAGTACCGGCGAAGTGCGCAAGCAGCTCAAAGGCATGGGGCTCGAGCTCCGCACTGAGTCGCCGGACGGCGAAACGAAGAACGGCGGCGGCGTAAGGCCAAAGACTGGGCTTCCGGATCTTGAGTCGGGCGATCTCGAAGAGACCTACCGAGCAACCGAAATTCCGGAGCGTCTCTTCGGCGTAGCCACGATTCGCAAGCAGCTCATGAAGGGCGAGGCCGTGATCCAGATGGGCCCCTATAAGGTGCACACGCTGTCACGCAGGTGCCCCAAGGGCGGTTCCTGCACCCCCTGGAAAAAAGTGAACGCAGTCTGGAATGATCTAGTTCGCAAACACGCGGTGCCCGAAGGAGGGGAAGTGTTTCTCCGCCGTGAAAGTAATCTTACTCTGATCGTAAAGACCGACCCGGTGAAGGTCGACGGCGGCAAAGGCCGGATCGTAGCCACCGAGTGCTCGCTCGACCACGCGGATAAAGCGTCGAACAACGGCACGTGCCGGAAAATGTGGGGCCCCGAAGGCGATTTTAAACCCATCGGCCACCTATGGGTCGATGAGACCTCACCGGACCTCGTGGCGACGTTTACCAAGACGCATCTATGGATCGGCGCCCACGCCAAGCGTGGCGACGTGGAATCGCGGATCGCGATTGTAGTGCCCTACGCCGAAGACGTTCAGCTTAACGGTGACGAAGACGGCGCGTAATGATGCGCACCGAACGTACGTAACTCACTGCGCGTACTTGGCTTTAACCGAAGCCAGCTCTTCGAAGACCTTACCGTCGTAGCGCGATCGCAGCCACTCCAGATACTCGGAATGCGACCACGTAAGCGGACAGGCCGATCCATTTTGCACGCCGGCGAGCGGGCCGTCGTCCCACACCTGTTCGGAAAATAGCCCCTGGGCGTTGGCAAAATTTTCAAATTCTGTCGTCGCCTTTTCCAAGTCCACGCCATCGTTACGCTCCAGCTCAAAGTGCAGCCGTTCGCCGGTCAACAACGGCCAAATCCGGCCCCTTTTTTCTTCGCCATAGCCATCGAAGCGGTAGCGGTGCCAACCGGCCCCCTTGGGCGTAATCGTTTTCAGCATCGAATCGATCTCGGGCAGACTATCGATCACCTTCTCCCGCCTCGCTCCGCGCACGCCGAGCCGCACCAGTGCCAGAAAGCCCGCGTCCACCACTTCGGTTTCGCGGCGGAAGGCCTCGTCGCCGCTAAAGTTGGCGAGCTTGATCCAGCCGTCCCTATTTGGATCCCAGATCGCATTCCAAATGGGGTTGCCCGAGGCCTTGTCGACTTCGTTACCGGCCAGTCGCAAGTAGTACCTCCCGTTGCCGAACGGCGCCTGAATTCTCCCCTTGGTAGTGAAGGTCCAGGTGTCGATGTTGTCGTTAGGCTTCATTGCCCAGGCATCCGCGGTCTTGAGCCACTTGGCGCCGAGATCATTTTTGCCGAGGGCGAAGGCCAATTCGGAAGCGACCGACACCGCGCTAATCACGTATGCCGCCGTGTTCGGGCTGACGCCGTAGGTCTCCTCCCAGCGTTCGTTCTGTGTCCACGGCCCCATATCGAAGAGAAACGCGGCCGCCGGCCCCACTACCGTCCACGCCTCGTCAGCGGAGATCAGGCCCGCGCGCCACAGGCGATAAGACAATACAACGGGCATTCCCGTCTGGTCCCCCTGGTAACCTTGGTAGAGGGGGCGGCTATCCACCCAGTAGTTCTGCGCAAAACTGCCCTCTTTAACATGCCGGCGGGAACCGAAATTCCAATCGCCCGATCCGGCTTTGAACTGCATCTCCTTCAGTCGGTAGAAAACGGAGCGCGCGGTGGCTTTATCGCCGATAGCGAGCAGCCCCATGCCGGTGTGGTACAAGTCGCGTGGCCACACCACGTGGTACGATGGATTGTTACTCGGATCCGCGCCGGGTCCGTGCTCCACGCTCTTCTCGCCCCACGGATTGGACATCGAAGCGATGATGGAGCCTGGGTACGTTTTATCCTCCGACGATTTCAGAATCAGCGCCGAGGCCTCCGCCAGCATCTTGCGCCGAGCATCCTCGTTATCGCGCACCGGAAGATCCAAGCCGGAGAGGTAATCGTGCCACTGCGCGAAGAATCGTTCCTTGGCGCGATCGGTGTCTAGGTTCACTACCCACGCGTATTTTTCGTCAGCCTCCTCTTTCGATTCGGCAAACGTCAAAAACAACGTGAAGTCCACGATGCTGGGTTCGCGCGGCGTTTCTAGCTCCGCCACCATCGCCACATTTCCCTCCGTGGCGCGGTGAAATAATTTCGTGAGCGTGTGGTTCTTGGCTAAATCGGCGTAACCGTCGCTGTGCCCTAAGTAACCCACCGACGTTTTTCGAAACGGGATCGTGGCCCTAAGCGCTTGCCAATTGTCCTTCTCCCCCGCCACGAGCGGCATCGCGTAGGCGGTATCGCCGAACAGCGAGTTGCGCGCAGCCGGTTTGTGCACGAGGTAAAACTTCAAACCTTCGGTGAAATTGCGGATACGAATTTTTTGGATAAGCGTATTCGAGTCGGGGTCCGTCCAAATCTCCTTCTCGATGGTGAAGCGGCCATTCGGCTCCCGGTTAATCACCGTATAGTACGGCGCCCCGGCCCGGCGCTTCACCTCGTGGGTCAGCTGGTACTGTTCTTCCCAGAAGAGGCTTTTACCGTCGGTGATCACCAGCTGCGTGTCGCGGGTCTGCGCCCAGTCGACGCGGGGGTAAAAAACTTCCGTCACGATGCCGCGGGCGATCGTGAACCACACCTTGGAGCCACGATCGTAGGCCGTACCGGCCCCCTGTTTTTCGGATGTGGCCCACGGGAACGCATCACCGGGGGCTCCGTAGGCCAAATCTTCACGTTCCGGCTCGGCCGGACCAAACGTATCCGCGAGTGCAAAGACGGGAAATAGCGCAGGCAACAGCCCGGCCAACCACACAAGACTATGGAGTCCCTTTGGCATTGTCTCGGCCCCTTATTGTTCAGGTACAGCGATTAGAAGAATGACGGAAACCTAACGGAGTTAGTGTACTGAGCGTGCAAAAACTCGGCAACGAGTTCTCTCGACGGAGCGCAGCAAAGGTACCGTTACGGCTCTTCGATCACGAGCACTTCGAACGGCCGCAGATGCGGCACGACCACCGAATGCGGCTTGTCGTGCGACGAGTGGTGGTGCTTATCCAGCCACTTGGCGGCAAACGGATATTCACTGCTAAAGATCACGTTGAAGCCGTTCGTCCACGTGTCCACGCCGAAGCGGTAGTTGTGGATCTCTTTGTGTCCTAGGTTAATCAGCGCGTAGATCCGTTTGCCCGTTTTGTGATCGATTCGCAGTAGCGAGATGATCTTGTTGTCGTAATCGACGTGATTTTCAACGTGCGGATGAAGGTTCTCCGCCAGGAAGTGCGGCTTTTCCTGAACCAGGCGGGATAGCGACGCGAAAGACTCCATCGACTTGCGCTGGCTCGCTTCGCGCAGCAGCCACCATTCGACCTGCGGATTCTTGCCAAAGTTACCTTCCTGCAAAATTCTCATCTGCGGCAGATCTAAGTACTGACTACCCGCCAGCATGCCGAGCGCCCCCCACGCCATGGTCTTTTTCTCTACGTAATGCCAACCACCCCCTTGAAGCAGCGTAGCCGGATAGGAGCCCGTGGCACCGTCGCGCCCGTTGCCCGCTTCGTCGTGGTTGGTGGCGTAAAGAAAGCGCATCAGCTCGCCCCAGTTCCACGGATCACGAATCGCGGATCGCAGCTGCTCCATGTTGATGGCTTCGGTGAACTTGAGCCAGTTGTCTTTGTAGAAGTCGAAGAACGCGGAATGCGATCGCACGTCAAAGCCCATACCTCCGAACCAGTCCAGGCGCTGCAGCACGCGCTGCTCGCCGAAGAACATCTCGCCGATCAACAAGGCGTCGGGACGGTACTGACGGATGGAGGTGGCCAGTTCACGGATAAAGTCCTCTCCACCGCCCTCTTCGTAAAAGCGGATGCCGTCCAGGTTATCCACGCGCACACCGTCGATGCGGTAGCGCTTAAAGTGGTTCAGCACCCCTTCGACGAGGAACCGGCGCACGTACTTATTCGCAAAATCGTAACGGCGCGTGTCCCACGGACTACGCCGTTCTCCGTACAGCGAACGACCGTCCCCTTTTTTCCACTGGTGCAGACCGATGTCGCCGAGCGATCGGCTACCCGCGTTACCGCGATCGGGATAGTGACCCACCACCGCGTCCATCACGACGGCCATGCCGGCCTCGTGAAATTTATCGATCATATACGCGAAATCATCGGGGGTTCCGTCGCGCAGATCGGGGCCGTACTGACCGTAGACTTGGTAACGCAGGTGCCACTCGTCGCCATCGACGGCAGTGTTGAACGGAAGGAATTCGACGGCGTTATAGCCCATCTCCTTCAGCTTCCCGATCACGCCGCTGTCGGCGATAAATTTGTAGGTATCGGCGGACGTAGCCGGGCCACCGTTCCACTGGCGCACGAATTCGCGCAACACGCCTTCGGCGATCACGTTGTAACGGCCGCGCGTATCGACCGGCGCACGCCACTGTTTATAGGCACCCGGACGCTCGAAATCCCAGAACACCGAATTAAGATGTGGACCCTGCGTGTAGACCGTGCTCGCCGGATCGATGAGTTGTTTCCCATTCACCTGAAGGCGGTACTCCATGCCGTGGTGTAGCCCCCGGACCTCCCCCAAGAAGTAGGGGCCGCCGTCGACGGACTTCAAATAGTCTTCGGGCTTGAGGCTCTTGCCCCAGTCGTTGGCCGCGCTCAATACCGTGATGGAATTGGCCGGATTATCGGACAGGACCTGGATCCAGCCGTGGGTGGCGTTTCCGACACCGTCGCGGGCCGTGACCCAGACGTTATGAACGGGGAAGAAATTGGCGAAGTCTTTTTCGGGCTTAAGGTGGTTGCGGCGGATTAGCTCGTAGCGATTGAGCTCATTATTCCAGGGGTTTGCCCCGAGCCGGGCCACGCATTCGGTAGGCTCGCCCTGGACGCAATGCCCCACCAAAATTGCTAACGCTGTAAGCCAGATGCGAAACTTCGTTCCCACAGCCCCTGACTTAACAGCCCGCACCCGGTTATTCAACGCAATGCGCTATTTTCACTAGAACAGGGGCACCGGCAGAACGAGCGAGAGGATGCCATTGCTGAGGTACCCGTTGAGCTGCCAGCCCGCGGCGTTGTCGAATGGTCGGAGGTACTTCGACGATCCGGCGGAGCTGATTAGCCCGGCAACCGACGTGTGGCTAAACGCCTTGAACTGGATGCCGAGAAGGGTGTCGGTCCCGTTGTACACCAGGCTGGCCGCCTCGAAGTTCACCGTCGAAGCCGGACCGCGAAAATAAAAGACTCCCACGTTCGTCGTGTACGCCACGTGGAGCTCGCCGCTAGGGTCGACGGCTAGAGCGATTCCGCTGACGGTGGCGCCAAGCGAGGTCGACGAGAGATTGTAAGTGGTCAAAGTGCCGGTGCGATCCGTGGCGTAGCCGAGATAATTTCCGGTACCGTTAGCGCACTGGTAAACGAAGTGGACGTAACCATCCCGATCTGCGGCTACCGCGTAGGGGCCCACGCCGGCATTGCAGGTCTGGCCGCCGGCGGTGGTGATTGACCCGGAAGCTGCCCATGTTCCGGCGCCGACCCCCGATCGCACGGCCACTTCAATGGGGTTACCTGACGTCACGGTTTGGGCCGACGCCACCATCTTGTTATTACCCGCCAGGGCGATGAGTTTCAGCGATTGAACCGTGGTTGTCGTGATCATCACCGTGCTGGGCGCGTCCCAGCCGTTTGGGGACCTAAGCCGAGTGATCACCTGGTTGGCTACGTCCGGATTGCGGTGTATCACCCAGAGAGCGTTCGAGCCGTCGCGGGCCACCGCGGAAGGCGTTTGATCACTTACCGCTGCGGCCACGGTCTCCTCGACGAAGGTGCCGGTTCCGTTATTGGCGTAGCCAATGCTAAATCCCGCCGCCGATTTCATGAAACTGATGTGGGCGGTACCGTCGGCGTCGACGAAAAATCCCGGCAGGGACACCACTAAGCCCGGCAGCGGCTCGTCCAACGCCCAGCCAGCGCCGCCCTTATTGCGCGTCCAGTAAAGCAAATTATTTACGACGCTTAGGGTTTGAAGGTCCGTGCCCGGGCTAGGGATCGGGCACGCCGTCACCAGCTCAGTCGCCGTCGCCGCGACGTAGGTCGACCTGAGCTGAACTTTATTCGAAACGACCGTATTGTAATTCCCCTCTGCGATCAGAAACGATTTCAGTCCCGGCGTCCCGCCGAACATGCCCGCAATCGTTGTGGGCGAACCAATGGCGTCGCTATAACCCACGATGGCGATGTGGAAACTGCCCAGCGGGATAGGGATCGAGACCCCGGAATAAAGCTGCGACAACGTGAGCGGAAAGGTGACCTGTCCGCGCAGCTTAAGACAATCGCGGTTTCGGAGCAGCACGTCGCCGGCCGAGACTGAGTCGGCCAGCCCGTTGGAGACTACGATCGCGAACCGTCCCATCTGATTCAAGTCGGGATTGGGGCGCAGGTCCGCCGGAGCGACAGTTACCATCACCGTCATCGATAACGGACGGAACGAGCAGCTAACCGCTAGGAGCAGCGCCGCTACTAGTACCGTCACGCCCCACCATCTCCCCACTATTTTGTATTCCGTAACCCTCATCTGGCAATCAACCTTTCGTTAAGGGCGAAGCTGCTCGAGCCGCTCACGACGGTTCCCACTTCCGTCCAGACTTCGTTGGCTAGGGCCAGCTCCGTAATTTTGGCCAGCCCGGCCCCTGAATTCAGAATGAGAGCGCGCGTATCCGTGCTCGACGGCGAGGCGATCGCGACGCCACCGATTAACCCTCCGACGGCCGAAAAACTTGGGACGGGCTGCGTAAAATTGCCGGTGGCCAGATCTCCTTTCTGGTACTGAACGACGTTGCCGTCCGTGCCGTACAAAACGCGCAGGTACGTGCCATCGGAGGCCAACGACAGGTTCGCGAAATTTGAATAGGATATTGAACTCAAATCGCGGGTAGCCAATGTCCCAGACCTATTGTTCGCGTAACCGACCCTCCCGGTAGTCGCCGCCGAATAGCAGAGGTAGACGATGTGGGCAGTGCCGGTCCCATCGATTAACCCGTGCGGCCGGCGCAAGCCGCCGGAACAGGAAAACGAGCCGGCGGTGAGGAGAGTCTGGGTGCTACTCCACACACCTTGATCGTCGCGAACTCGCACCCCAATGTACGTGGCATCGGCGGTCAGCACCAGGAGTCGATTGGATGGGCCCGCCACGATCCGGGCGTCGGAAAGGGTGGCTACTCCAGCCATCAAGCTACTATTTTCTAACGTGAAGGCTCCGCTTCCGATTTTAGACCGCAGCTGAAGTTTGTTCGTAGCGAGCGGGTCGACGTTAACCATATACTTGGTGCCGTTCGTCGCGATGGCAATGTCAGCCGGAAAGCTCGGATCGTAGGCAGAACTTATCGTGGTTTCAACGTAAGAACCCGAACGGTTCGAACTGTAGTAAAGCTGGGTAGGCCCGGCGAGGTTCAGCGTGTAAACGAAGTCGGCGAAACCCGAACTGTCCAACGCGAAATTTCCGAGATTGGTGGCAACGGACCCAACCGAATCGGTCGACCAGGTTCCGTTAATTTTTTTTAACACCCCAAAAAACGAATTTTGCGTGTAGGTGGCGTACAGACCCGACGCCTGGGGCGGACAGGCGGCAACTAGCTCAATGGCACTGGCCTTTACGTACGTCGACGGTAGTCGCGCCACGTGAGACGCCACCGTATTAAAATCACCCTGCGCGATAAGGTACGATCGCAGCGACGGAATGGCGGAAAACAAACTACCAATCGACGTGTTGCCTTGGATGCCATCGGAATAGCCCACGATGGAAATACGGTAGGTGCCCAGCGGTATCGAGAGAGAGATCCCGGCCGTGAGCTCGGCTAACGTGTGAGGGTAAGAGACTTGACCATCCAGCTTAAGGCATTGGAGACTGCGATTCCCCACGCCGGCGGACGTCACCGTCGGGCTTAGTCCGCCCCCCGACACCACCACCGCGAAGGACGCCAGGTTCGCAAGCTCCGGATTGTCGCGCAGTCCCTCGACGTGAAGCCGCAGCGGCGTCAACGGCGTAAAGGAACAGCCCGCCGGAAAACCCAGTCCAAACAGTAAAACCGCCGCAACGAATCCCGAGGGTAGTGATCGAGCAGGTTTAGGCACGGCCAAATTTTAACACCTTACGCGAATGACTTCAGGCGATTCCGGAGAATTCACTCGGATCGAAGGGGCCGGGAAACCGGCACACAAATGTTGCACCGGGCTGAGGAGGGGAGCTTTCCACGACCACCGTTCCACCGTGACGCTGCATGATGTGTTTCACAATCGCGAGCCCCAGCCCCGTACCGCCCTGATCGCGGCTACGCGCTTTATCCATGCGGTAAAAACGTTCGAACAATCGTGCCTGATGTTCGAGGTGAATCGGCGGACCATCGTTACTTACCTTGAGCAGCACGTCGTGCCCGTCGTTTTCCCACAGCACGCGGATGTGACCGCCCGCGGGGGTGTACTTGAGCGAGTTGGTAAGTAGATTCACCAGCACCTGTTCCGCACGGTGCGCATCCGCGACTACGTTCGCGGCTCTACAGATAAGCTCCACTTCCTGCTTCTTCTCCGTAAACTGCCCTTCTAGCTGAGACATCACCCGTTGGGTAAGGTCCTCGGTGTTAAGGGCGTCTTTTTGAATAGATCCTGCCGATTCAATCGACGACAGGTCCAGTAAATCATTCATCAACGCCATTAGGCGATCGCTGTTGCGCGCGATGCTGAGCAAGTAATCCAGCGTAGGTCCGCCCTGCTTGCGGAAGTCTTCGATGAGCGTGTCGGCAAACCCCTTGATCACGGTAAGCGGGGTGCGCAGTTCGTGCGACACGTTGGCCACAAAGTCGATGCGCATCTGCTCGGCGCTCTTTAGCTCCGTCACGTCGTGAAAAATGCCGATGGCGCCGTAGACCGTGCCATCATGACGGCGTAGCGGGGCGACCGAAAGCGACAGGTATCGCCGGAGGTTCCCTTCTTGATCGAGCGGGATGACTTTAGTGGTGCCGGCCCGCCCCTCTTCGAGCGCGGTACGGAAGGCCTCCAAAATTTCTGGATCGCGAAAGATCCCCCACACCTTAAGGCTCTTGCCCCGCATGCCCGCGCCGCCGAACAGGATCTCGAATCGGGTGTTGAAGAACATCGGGTTGCCGTCGGGCTCCACGGCGAGAATCGCGTCGGAGATCGACGCCATGATCGTTTCAAGCTCTACCTGCTCGCGGGTCAGCGACTGCGTCTTAGCGAAAAATTCACGGCGAATGTCGTCGATGTGCCCTTCCAGCTCGTCCCATTCATCGGAGGACTCTTTTCGCAAATCACGCGCGGTGAGCGGCGCGGTTTGTGGCTCCAGCACGCTCTGCGCTTTGAGCAACATGCGGCCCAAGGGGAACACCAGCTGCCGCGCCGACCAGTAGGCTAGCAACGCCAATAGCGCCAACGTAACGAAGAAAATAAAGATTTGGGAGGCGTCTAACAGCGCGAAGGTTCCCGTCACGCTATCGAGGGGAATGCGCAACCCCAGAATCGAGCCATTTTCCGCGGACCAGAAGAGGGCGTAAATGGAATCATCGGCCAAACGCGAGACGTAGTCCTTACCCGCACGCCGCTTATCGCGCAGATTCGTCCACTCGTCGCGTTCCGAAGCGGGCAGCGGCTCCTCCGACGAACAGCGCAAAGCCCCCGTCTCATCGAATAACACGACGTCGAGCCCAATTTCTTTCGCTTCGGACTGGCACCATTTCTTCGAGATAGGATACGACAGCTTGCGTTCGATCGCCTTGAACAGACGAAGCGTCTGCCCTTCGGACATCGAGACCAAGCGGTGGCGGAAGAATAACCGGGACGAAAAGCCCGAGCCCACGAGGGCCAACAGGACGATAAACCCCTGCACCGCCAAGATGCGGTAGAAAATTTTCCAAGGAAACGGGCGACCGTGAAAACCTACCATGAGGGGATCAATTTACCTTAATGCGGTAACCGACTCCACGAATGGTTTCGACGAGATCCGCACACTTGCCCAGTTTCTTGTGGACACCCACATCTTTGGTCTC
>JAYUBV010000534.1:0-4002 GCA_043740655.1 Pseudomonadota bacterium
GACCCGTTATAGCTACACCACCAGCCAGTACGTGCGCTTGGTGCACGCCTTGGCCGAAGACATCATGAAGAACCTTACCGGCGAGAAGGGGCTCTTCAATAGCCGCATTGTCATGTCGTGCCGAGATTTGAAGCGTCGCAAGTCACCGCCCAAAGAGATCTACGTAATGGATTCCGACGGTCGGAATGTGAAGCAGCTGACCACCGACGAAACGCTGTCGCTCAGCCCGACGTGGTCGCCTAACGGGCGGCAGATTGCGTACACGCAGTATGAGTTCCGCCGTTTCAAAGGGGTTCGAAAGAAGGGCGTGGTACTCAAACGCCACGATCTGATCTCCGGGCAACGAAATATCATTTCCGCGCAGGAAGGCATGAATAGCGGTGCGGCCTGGCGGCCAGACGGCGGCAAAATCGCGGCGACGCTGAGCTTCTCGAGTCGTCCCGAAATTTATTTGCTCGATCCGGGCAGCCTAAATGCGGATCCCGAGATTTTTAGCCGTAAGATCCAGTGGAAGAAATTTGTCGGCGAAGGTTTTCAGGCTAGCTCGGTTAACCTCCTGTTCGACGTAGAGCCCAACTGGGCTCCCGACGGAAAGAAGATGGTCCTTTCGTCCGCGCGTACGGGCCACCCGATGATTTACGTCGTCGACGTGAATGATATGTCGGCGCAACAGCTGACTTTCGCCGGAACCTACAATGCCGCACCGGCTTGGTCGCCCAAAGGGGACAAAATCGTCTTTGCGGCCCAACGTTTGGCGGAGGGTAATTTCGATCTGTACCTCATCGATCCCGATGGCAACAACCTGACCCGTCTCACCATTGGCGATCGCGCCGGAAAACTTAGAGTGAATAGCGAGAATCCCACGTGGGCGCCCACGGGACGTCACATGGCCTACGCCGCGAACGAAGGCGGAACTTACAGCATCTACATCATGGCGGTCGACGGATCCGGGCGGCGCAAAATTTCGCCGCCGGATAAGGAATGTTTATCGCCATCGTGGAGCCCGGCGGAGGGGTAAACCGCCAGCTTGGCATTCGTGATCCCGGCACGGTAGTCTCCACTCATGAGTAAATTCTCGACGATCGTTTTGGCAGTCTGTTCTACGTTAGCCTTTGCGGATGCGCCGATGCCGTTCGAAGCGGATGTGGCGACGGTACGGAAGACGTTGTCCGAAATGGTCGCGGCCAACACGACCAACCCGCCGGGTAATGAGTCCCGCGTGGTGAAGATCATTGCCCGGCGCTTAAAGGACGAAGGCATCCCCTACGAGGTTTCCGAGTTTGCTCCGGGTCGCGAGAACATTACTGCCCGGTTGAAGGCGGCCACCCCGCCTACGGGGGCCAAGGGCACTAAGCCGATCATGCTGCTGGCCCACATCGATGTGGTGGGCACCGCCGATCAGGCGTGGACGACCGACCCATTCACGATGATCGAGAAAGACGGCTACCTCTACGGACGTGGTGTTTCCGACGACTTAGGGATGGCGGCCATCAACCTCGAAGTGTTCCTTCAGATCAAGAAATCCGGCGTGACCTTGAAGCGCGACATCATTCTCGCGATGACCGGTGACGAAGAGTCAGGCGGCGCGGGCATTCAGTACGTGCTGGCCAAGCATCCGGAGCAGATGGACCCCGAAATCGTGATCAACGAAGGTGGCAGCCCCGAGCTTGGCCAGAACGGCAAAGTGAAACTCATCAATTTGCAGGCCGCGGAAAAGATGTACCAGGACTATCAGCTCACCGCGACCGGCCCCACGGGCCATTCGTCGGTACCCAATCCCGACAACGCCATCTACCGTCTGGCGCGCGCGCTGGATCGTTTGGGAAAGGTGGAACGTCCGGCCCGCTTGATTCCGGTCACGCGCGGTTATTTTGAAAAGCGTGCGCCGCTCGAGAGTCCGGTGTTGGCGGGGGCATTCATGGCATTAGTAAAGTCCAAGAAAGTGCTGCCCAAGGCCGCGCTGTCGGAAATTGAAAAAGATCCCGCTCTGAAATCGCTGCTGCGCACCACCTGCGTGGCCACGATGCTGAAGGGCGGTACTAAGGAAAACGCATTGCCGCCCGAGGCACACGCGGTGGTCAACTGCCGCATCATGCCCGACGAATCGATCGCCGAGATTCAGGCGTGGCTGACCCAAACGGTCGGCGACACGAAGGTAGACATTAAACCGGTCGGCGAGATGGGGGCTTCCGAAGCTTCCGATCCGAAGGGCGAGCTGCCATCCGCGGTGGAAAAGATTGCGGCCCAGATATGGCCGGGCGCTCCGGTGATTCCCGCGATGTTCGGCGGCGCGACCGACTCTCGTTACCTGCGGGCCAAAGGAATTGCGTCGTACGGCATCGGTCCCTTCGCGATGCTGAAAGCCGACCAGCGCCGCGCGCACGGCATCGACGAGCGCATTCCGGTGGCGGCGATCCGTCCCGGAATCGAGTTCATGCACCGTTTGGTCAGCGAGCTTGCGGTGGCAGCGAAGTAAAATGTTGCCGCATCACCTGTTCAGTTTGGCGAGTGCAGTGGCGATGGTGGGCTGGATCGTGCTCATCTTCGCCCCGAAGTCGAAAGCCGCGGACCTGCTCATCTACCGCGCCGGGTTGCCGCTGGCCTTCAGCGTGCTTTACTTAGCGGCGCTGGCGACGGGCGGCCCGATTCCTGGCGGCGGGTTCGGTTCCCTTCCGGAAGTCCGGACCTTGTTCACCAGCGACTGGGCTCTGCTCGCTGGCTGGGTCCACTACCTGGCGTTCGATCTCATCATCGGCGGGATCTTGTCGAAGAAAATGGCGGAGCAGGGTTTTTCACCGTTTCTGCGCGCGCCCATTCTCGTGCTCACCTTCATGTTCGGTCCGGTGGGATTTCTCGTCTACTCCGTGGCCGTGAGGTCGCGGAACGGAATCAGGCAGCTCTCCTGATCCGGTTGGGTTCAACCGGTCGTCAATTCCCGCTCGTGCGGTGGCTAGGCCTTGTCGATGCTGTCCATTAGGGGTCCAAAGGAATGAAGGTCATCCCGGCCCGGCGACTTTTAAAATATAGCTTGCTGTGATCGGGGGAGGCGATGGGCGCCGGTTCGAATGGAATCACCAAGTGGCGCGTGTCGCGACTCCATTGTTTGGTATCCAGTTGGTACCAATGGAAGGTCAGATTTTTTTCCCGCTGATTTCGCACGAAAACGGCCAGGTGGTTTCCGTCGGCGGAAAAAAAAGCGTGGGTGATCTTGTCTCCCTCCTTTCGGTTAGGCCGACTCTCTCCAATCTTTTCGACACTTTTCGCTTTTACGAGCGTGAGGGAATCAAAGGAATCGGAAAAAAAGCTGACCGCCGTGCCATGATCCTTCGACCAGCGAACGTCGGCCGGGGATGCCCAGTTATTCTCGGTCCAAGTTTGGATGGTCTCGACCTCGGAAACACCATTGCGCGTCAACCGGGCCGTCTTGAGGGTGAGCGTGTTCTGAGCGTAAATCACGAAATAGGCCTTACCCGAGCCGGGAACCGGTCCAAAACCGTAAAGCGACGCAGTGGCCCCTATTCCCAAAGGCCCGGTGTCGAGTAGCCCCGACTCACGTTTTTCGATGTCAAACAGGGCTAGGCGCCAGGCTAAGGGGTGCGGGGGCGATACGGTGCCGAGTAAAAAGCCAGGGGCGCCCGAATCGACGAACTTGTCGACATACCAAAGGGGTCTTTTTGTCCGCAGGCGCTCGAACCTCCGAGGCTTTTCCAGGGGGCCGGGAATGCCGAAGCCGGCCGAAAGATTCACCTCTGCCCCCTCGATGGAAAAGAATCTTATTTCGTAGGCCGATCCGACGTTGGATCGCAGGGCCAGATATTTACCGTCACCCGTAACGAGCATCCCATATGTTTTCATGAGGGCCAGCGGTTTCTCGACCGATTTTCCGGTCGCGACGTTGGTGGCCACCAAAGATAGCATTCCGGGACCTCGGGAAAACAAGACCGAGCCATCCGGCGAAAAAGTGCCGTCGCTTACGGGGGCCTCAACGTACCCGATCACGTT
>JAYUBV010000535.1:0-3991 GCA_043740655.1 Pseudomonadota bacterium
CCAACCAGCCACCCGAGTGGGCTTCGGTAAGATGCCGTGTGGCCGAGTAAGCGCTGGTGGTCAGACAAAGTGCAAGTGCGATCGATGAGATAAATTTCATAGATTCCCCTCAGTTAATTTGTCCGCAATATACTACAACCATGAGCCCTTTTCTCCTCGCCGTCCCCTTTTTCGCGTTCCTAATCACGCTCGAGACGTTTTTCTCTTTCGCGAAGCAGCGCCCGTGGTTCCGCTTCGATGACTCAATCCGCAATATCACCTGCGGCATCCTCGAAGAGATATTGGCCGTCTTCGCCCGCCTCGCCACGGCTTGGGTCTACATTCTGATTTTCCAACGGGCGGCCCTTTTCGCCATTCCCTTCACTTGGTGGGGCTGGGCACTCGCGTACCTCGGCGTCGATTTTTGCTACTACTGGTTCCACCGCGTCAGCCACCGCAGCGGGCTGTTCTGGGCGATGCATTCGGTGCACCACCAGAGCGAGCTCTACAACTTAACGGTGGCTTTGAGACAAAGTGCACTCGGCGGTTTCCTCGCCTGGATATTTTACCTGCCGCTGGCCTGGCTGGGGGTTCCGCCCGAGATGGCGGCCGGCTGCTACGCGCTAAACCTCCTCTACCAATTCTGGATTCATACGGAAGCCATCGATCGCTTGGGCTGGTTCGAGCGGCCGATGAACACGCCGTCGCACCACCGCGTGCACCACGGACGTAATTCAAAGTACCTCGACAAGAACTACGCGGGCACCCTCATCGTTTGGGACAAATGGTTCGGCACCTTCATCCCCGAAACCGAACGCCCAGAGTACGGCGTCGTCAAACGACTCGTTAGTCAGAATCCAGTGTGGGCCAATCTCGAAGGTTGGCAGACGCTGTGGAAAAAATCGAGCCGGGCGAAAACCGCAGGACAAAAGCTCTACGCCTGGATTGCCCCGCCCGAATGGGAGCCGGAGCGGCTTCCCCCCTACATCGCGACCGATGCCGAGCCAGCCGCACTCCCCTTCCGCAAGAAGCGAAACGTCGCGGTTCTCTTCACGATCAACTTCGCCTTCGTACTTTCCTTCTTTACCTGGGGACAGGGGCTCACGCTTAGCCAAGCGATTCTATGCGCGATCTGGTTTGTGTTTTCTTGGGGCGGCTTGGTCGTTTATTTGGACCGAAAATGATCCCAGCCCTTAGTCAGTAACGGAGAGGTCTTCCCATCCCGCCCCACCCAAGTGATGGATCGCTCAGCAACGACCTCGCCCAAAACGAAGTGGGGAATCGGTGGAGTTCCCTTCGCCGCATCGAAGGTAAAGAGCAGCTCGTAGTCCTCGCCCCCGTGTAGGGCCAGCTCTAGCGCGGAGACTTTCTTGCTCTCGGCGAACCGCTCGACCGCTTCGGCGATCGGAAATCCGTCTTCCTTTACCCGAAAACCGACGCTGCTCGCGGTGGCCAGATGCCCCAACTCCGAAGCCACGCCGTCGCTAATGTCCATCGCCGAAGTCACCCCACCCCACTCCGCTAACCGCTTGGCTTCCCGCAAGCGGGGTTCGGGCCGCAGCTGCGCCAAGGCCAGCTCGCTATTCGCATCGAGCGCCTTGCGCCCCAGTTCCTTAAGCAGCCGGAACCCGGCCGCCGCCTTTCCCAACGTTCCGGTCACCGCCACCCGATTGCCGGGCTTGGCCCCGCTGCGGGTGAAGGGCCGTGCGTAGGGGGTTCCCATTAGAGTGAGGTCGGCCACGAAGGAATGGGGGGAGAGGGTCAGATTGCCGCCGATGAGGGAAGTTTCGTACCGGGCCATCAGGGCCGAAAAGCCATCGAAAAGGCGGTTCAAAAAGTCGGGCCCCAGCCGATCTGGAATACCGAGCGAGGCCACGGCGTAAAGCGGCTTGCCACCCATGGCGGCGATGTCGCTCAGGTTCACCGCAAAGGCCTTGTGACCTACCTCTTCGGGTTCGAAATAGCTCAGATCGAAATGGACCCCTTCCATCAGCATGTCGACCGTAACGAGCATGCCATTCGGGGGGGAGGCAACCCAGGCGGCGTCGTCGCCGATGCCCAAATGGACGTCCGAACGCTTGGACGCGAAGCGTTGCTTGATGCTCTCAATTAAGGAAAACTCGCCTGCCTTTTCGGGTTTCTGTTTAGCATTCAAGTGGTTGTGCTCTCCCAAGAAAAATTGATCCGGTCCTAACCATTCCTTAATTGTAACGGCGCACCAACTTAGGCTAGAAACACCGCGTCTCAAAGACATTAGGGGGTTTCGTTTGCGGTTTCTCAGGGCTGCCTCCGGGCAAGAGCGCGAAAGATTGACCAGGGCCCTCTTTTCCCTGCTGTTTCTCATCGTCCTGAACGTCGGCACGGTCCGAGCTGATGAGCCCGGCGACCAGCCCCAGCCCAACGAAGATTCCGCCACCATTTGTTCCCGTGAGCTCATGGAGCTCGACCCAGCCCCCGTCTCCGAAGTTGCCACCATCTTGAAGCGCGTGAAGCAACACTGCGTGGATGAGACCGCGTGCGGAACCACCGAGCTAAAGGAAGTGCTGGAAAAGATCATCGTGACCCAAGGCAAAGGCCACCGTAATTGGTTTCGTAAACTGACCATTATTCCGCGTCGCCTCCTGGTGATGGGAATTTACTCGGGCACGGTTATCGGCCCCGGCCTTCTGACTTACTACCTGACCTCGCTTTACAACATTCCCGACGGCCAACGCATCATACTGGGCGCCTCGGTCTCGCAGATCAGCGGTATGTTGCTCGGACGTTCCGGCGCCGCCCTTGAGCGTATGTTGGGGCCGCACATCGAGCAGGCGGTCATCAAGATTTGGGATCCAAACGACGGGGATAGCTGGGGCAAGATCCAAAAGGCGCTCAATGAAAAAGACCGCCTCATCAACAGCCAGATCTACAACCAGCTGCTAATCTTCGCACCACACTTCCGTAGTGCCGGCGACGCCATCAAACGTAAGGACATCGCCCAAGCGGCGGACAGTTACACCCAAGCCCTGCTGCACTCGTACAATCTTTTTGGCGGTTTGCACTATTATCACCCGTCGACGGTTGGAGAAGTTCGCCAGTACCTGCCGCGCGGCGGTCAGTTCCGTAACGACATCGACATGCCCCTCGAGCAAAAGGTGGAGCTAATTATCCGCGTTTGCCGCACACTTCAATCGCGCCCCGCGGATGAGATCGTCGAAGGGGTGAATCGGGATGACTTGGTTCGCTTCGCCTTCGGCATCATGCTGCGCTGGCTAGTGGTGCACGACGCTCCAGCGCCGTCTCCGGTTAAAACTCCTACGGCCCCCGTAGCCACTCAGGGCTTACCGACCGCGGCAATCGCCAGGTAACCGTTAATAATGAACTGAACCGCCATGGCGCAGAGAAGAAAGCCCATGATGCGGGTAAGTACTTTCACGCCGGTGAGGCCAATTACTTTCAAAATCTTTCCCGCGGACCGCAGAATCACGTAGGTAATTCCCAACGTGACCATCACCGAGGTGATGATGTTCACGGACTGATAGTTTCCGCCCTTCGACGATAAAACGATGACCGTCGCGATGGACGCCGGCCCCGACAACATGGGGATGGCCAGCGGGATAATCGAGATATCGTCCCGCTCCACGCCTTCTACTTCTTCGGTTTTCGAGATCTTCTCCTCGACCGAAAGTACCTTCAACATCTCAAAACCGATGACGAGCAGGATGAGCCCGCCCGAAATTTGTACGGCGGGAATGGTGATGCCAAACAGATGCAAAATCTTGTTCCCCAGGAACGTGAAGATCGCCAGCACGAAGAACGCCGTCATCGACGCCCGTTGCAGCATCTGCTTTTGCCGCGTCGGCGAATCGTTGGCGGTCATTGAAATGAAAAGAGGGATGTAACCGAACGGATCGATGATCGCGAAGATAGCGCTAAAGGTTTGTAGCCAGTCGCTTAGGTGTTCCACAACTACTCCTCTCTCCGAACCCAAAATTCAGGGTTCAAATGCACGGTGTGGAAGTGCGCCGCAATC
>JAYUBV010000536.1:0-12592 GCA_043740655.1 Pseudomonadota bacterium
CCGAAGCGGTTAAGAAATCCGGCCGCACCCATCCCATGCTCATCGCCAACATGGGCTGCAGTACCCATCTGCAATCGTGCAACATCCTGATACGGAACCCGACGCTTCCGCTGCGGGTGATCCCCACGATGCAGTCGCGCCATTTCAGTCAAGAGGCCTGCATTCCCAGTATCGACGCCGCCTTCGCCTTACTCGACGGTATCGTGCGCACCCACGACTACGCGACGATGATCGAACGCTTTCCCGTACTCAAATCGGAGGATGTACTCGTCCCCTCCCACGCCGACTACAAGAAACGTCTTTCGGAAGGCATCTCCACGCTGATGAACGAAGAGAAGGTAAGGGCGAACGAGCCCTTCGTCCGGACCGACCGCAACGAGCTAATCGAACGCGCGGTACTGCCGGAAGGCAGGGTTCCCGAGTGGCTAGTGCAGGAAATGAGCCCGTCTCAAATTCTCAACGCACTCGAATGGATCGTGAATCGTACCGAGCCACCGGTGCCGGAGCAGGCGAAGGAACGCCTCCGCCACTTCGTCGAACGGTTGAAGGCGATCAACAATTTGCCGAGCGGGGATCTCTCTAAGCTCAAAACGAACCCGGAACTCTTTTTCACCTACGCAAAGTATTTTTTCGACCCGGAACGCACGCGCCTGGCGCGCGAGCTGTGGCACGATGGCTTCCTCGATAAGGCGGGCCTTCCCGAGCTGTGGCACCTTTTAACCGGGACCGACAACCCGTTGGCGGCGGCCGTCGTGGCGGACGTGCTGATAAGACGAGGTGAAGCGGGTGCCCAAATGCTCGAACTAGCGTTGAAGAGTTCGGATCGGCCCCCCCGCCTGGCGGCCCTCCGGGCCCTCCATTCCGAGCTAACCAAGACGAAGGAAGGGGCCGCTAAGTTCTTCGATTTTTTGATCCACAACCCTACCGAATCGGAAATTCACGATCTCATCCAAATGCACGTGAAGAAAAATCACGGGTGGCTGATCGATTGTTTAAAAGAATCACTTGCCCGGGGAGACTTGCAGGCTATCGCCGTTGCCAACTCCGTAGTGAACAATTTGGTCTGGAACTCCGGCCTTCCCCGGGACGAAGTGAAAAAAAGATTGGCGCCGCTCGCGGAAGATTTGATCAACCTGCTCGACGGTCGGAACGCCATTCCACAGCAGGAAGCGTGGAAAATCATTTTGCTGCTAGGGCACACGGAGGTCACCGAGGTCCAAAGAAAACGGATCGAAAAATACTTCTTACCGCGGCTCGCCCATCCGATGGCGGAGAATTACTGGGAAGCGGTAACCCTCGCCGGCGACCTCGAACTAAGGCAGGGAGTCCTCGTGCCAACCTTAATCAAAAATATTCCGATCCTCGCCGCCGGTGGGGAAAACAACGCCCTAAAGGCCACATTTCGCAGCCTCGGCCGGCTGGCCGCCGCCGGGAATAAAGACGCCGCGGAGTTCATCGTGCGGGCGGCCCTCGACGAAGACTCGGTCATAACCGGGCACCCGCAGGGGCGCGAGCTTGCGGACAAAGGATTAGATTACGCCGGTGCGTCCCTCGCACCGTACGTCGACCGCATCACGGAAAAGTTGCTTAAGCACGGCGAGAACGGCGATATACGACTCACCTACGCGTACCAGCAGATGGGCGCCGCGGCGACTCCGGCCCTCATCAAACTGCTCAACGCCGACTTCGCCCCCGGCGTTTCCGACAAGGCTAAGCGGCGCGCGGTGCAAGGCGCGCTGGACGCAATCGATTCGAAGAGACACGCCACGCCGGACCTCGGCAAAGCGATCGCGGCGGCGCTGAAGCGATACGGAACAGATAAGCACTTCGTGCAATCGGCCGTGCGCGTGGTGTCGAGCTTGCCCCCCGCCGTCGCGCAGGAGGTCATTCCGACATTACTAAAAATGAAGCCGAAGTTCGAAGACCCGGAGGGTCAACTCAACTACGCGGCGATGGTGGCTAAGGGTGGCGCCCCCTTCCACCAACAAGCCATCGCCCTATTCAAGGAAGCATTAGGCCAGCCTCGGCCAACGGGGAACGGCGGAATTACTATTCCCAACGTGGAAGAGTCTTTCGGGAACCTCGACGATGAAACCAAGGCGGCCCTTCTGGATACCGTGCTCGGCCTCGGCGAAAAGCATATTCACGAGTCCAGCAAGTCCACCCTGCTCGGGCTGATGGGGCCGAAGGGGGTTGCGTTGATCAAAAAGGCGTTCCGGGAGGGGAAACTGCAGTGGGACAGTCTGCGCGGTTACCTAAACGCCTACCCCGAGGCCATCCCTTTGATGGAGTTTGAGATCATCGCCGCCCTAAAGAGCCCATACCTGGGAGACTACCAGTTGGCCGATCTGGTACAGATGCGGATGTTGGCGCGCGAGAAATCCCGGAAGTAGCCCGCCATGCAAATTCGTTTTGGGCTATACTCGACTGGCCGTGATAAATCCGCGACCGCCCGTTCCCACGACTTCCCCCACCCCCGATCTGACTTTGCTGCTGCCTTGTTACAACGAGGCGGGCACGGTGGAAAAGGTCCTCCGGGAATGGATCGACTGTTTGGAACCCCGCATCCCAAGCTTTGAGATCGTAGCCGTCAATGACGGCTCCAGCGACGGCACCGGCCGCGTGTTAGACAACCTGCGCAAAGAGTTTAAAACCCTGCGGGTGATTCACCAGCTGAACCTGGGTGCGAGCTACGCCGTACGCCGCGGCATCGAAGCGTCGCGCGGCCATTACCTGCTCGTTATCGAAGGCGAAGGGCGCTACGAGCCCAACGATTTTTTCAGAATGTGGGATCTGCGGTTGGGCCACCTGCTGGTGCTGGGCACCCGATCGCACCGGCTGGAACGTTTTTTCCACCGCACCCTGTCGCAGCTGCAGGCCACGGCGATTAGCTGGTTCTTTGGCGTTAACCTTCGGGACATCAGCACCCCCTTCCGCCTTATCAAACGTTCGGCCGCCCTGGCGGCCATGCAGGCCGTTCCAATCAACCACGTGCCGGTGGAGCTAGCCGTCCCGCTGTTCATCGCCATCCGGCAGGCTAGCGACGTGGTGGAGATCGCCGTCCCCCACCAGCCCCGCAAAAGCCTGGCGCGCAAGCGCGGAATCTTTAGTCTCGCCTCCCGGGCCTTTAGGACTACCCGAGGCCTGTTCTTCTACTGGATCGAGCGCCCGCGGCTCCCTATCATCAAGCTACTCGTTTCACGACGCGGCACGACGTAACCTTCTTCCCCCGTTATGCCGATGAGTGGCTTAAGACTCGGAAGGGGTAATGCATTGAAGGAAGCCACGAAGAAAGAACCCAAGGCCCGGAAACGCTTTTGCATGAACGAAGAGTGTAAGGCGCAGGCCGTTTCGCACGGTTATTGTCGTCTGCACTACATCGCCAACTACCGTACGATCAAACTTTCCGAGCAGATCAAAGCCGAGCGTCGGTTAAACGCTTACGTCGATCGCCTGTCGCGCCGTTTTCCCGGCGAAGTGCTCGAGAAGATCAAAGAAGGCATCGAGAGCGACGAGAAGTTTAAAGCCGCCGTGGAAGAGCTGGACCTAGACACGGATCCGGAACCGACCGAGACCGAGCGCGAGTTCCTCGAGCGCTATAACCGCAAAAAAGAATAGGCCGATCGCATGCCCGGCTTTGCGAATCAGCGATTCGTTTGCACCCAGACCTGGCGTTCCTCGAAGGGGAATTGCGGATTTTCCCACCGCACGAGCGAACGATCGCCGTCTTCAAACCCTGCCCCCGGAAGCTCCCATTTCAAAGCACCTTTAGGGAACTTTTCGCGACTCCCGCCAATCGTCTTTAAAGGAGTTAGTCGCACCAGCTGCCGCCACGATTCGGCGGTTAGGTTCATCTGGAAACGGAGCGGACCATTTTCTACCTCTACCGACGGAATCCCCGGCGGCCTCTGGACGTAATGGGCCACGGACTCCGCATTCCATCCCCCCGTCCGTTTCCGCCCGCCCTTTGGCAGCGGCAGCAACGGATCGCCGAGTAGCACAAAGTTCCGCCACGTCCACTCGTGCCGTTCATCACCGGGAGTGTTTCCCATTGCGGACAAATACTTTTGCACGGCCCCAGCCCACACGTCTCCCAGACGCTTTTCGGAAGGGCCGGTCGCGGCGGCTCCCCCCTCCGCGAACGCCATCAGGAGCGCTACGCCGTAGCTGCCACCGGAGGTCGACAAATTTCCGCCGTCATCAACCGCGTAGTCCGGATCGCCCATCGCCCGTCGGATCGAACCCGCGTACGCGATGGCCCCCGTGGCCGACGCTAGCATCGCCTCAGCGATCGACTCGTCCCCCCGATCGATGCCCTTTAATAAATTCTCCGTCACTAACGCATGGTCGAACGCGGCGTTGGCGCAAGCCATCGACATGGCGACGTACGGCAACCAGTCCTCTTCCGTGGCGTCCCGCAGCTCGAGCGACGACATCCGGGCGCCATCGAAATAGATCTCGTTCCCCTCCCCGTGATCGAAATGCAGCACGTACGGCCGCAAACTCGCGCCGCCGAGCGCGCGCCGTGCATTCGGTAGGTTGAACTGCCCCCGCGTCCGGTGTCGTTTGTCGACGGGAGAATCGCCCCACGTCCACGGGAGACGATCGGCCACGTGCAGCGCCGCCGCTTCGCCAATAAAAACCTGCCCGGGAAACGCCGCCCCCGCGAGCGACGTCAGCCCCGGCTCCCCGTCCGCCGCGTAACGATTCCAAGCCTTGAGCTTTTTTAAGTAAGCCGACCAATCTTTAGCGGAGGAGAACGGCAACCGCCCCAGTGGAATGCCCGGCCCGCAATCGGCTTGCCCCGCGTAACATAGGTCGGTGGGCAGCCAACGCCGGCGAGCCTTGAAATAAAGGTAGTGGCTCGGCGGCACAATATCGGCCCCGCCCAAAATCACCAGGGCCCGTGGACGGGTGATCGCCATCCGGTCGCGAAGGTAGGCCACCGTCCGCCGCGCCAGATCGGCGTCGTAATTTTTGAAATACTTTTTCTTCTCCGCCTCCGTCCCGTCCCTCGGCAGCACGCCCGCCAAAGGCTCCGTCTTGGCTTTTCGAATCTCTTCGACGGTGACAATTTCACTCTCAAATCCCCATTCCTGGTGAAGCGCCCGCAGGGCCTCGGCGGCCGGCCGCATCTTTTCACCGGTGAGCAGAATCGGACCGGACTCGGTCTGCGTCTGCACACTCAGTAGTCGGTTTTGCTTTAGGCGCACCTCCGCTGACCCAAGAAACTGCCGCTCACCCCGGGCCTCGTCGTATCGCCACGGGTAAAAGGTGAACACGACCTCCCCCACCCTTTCCGTCACCGTGAACCACTCCGGTTTCGGGGCCACTCTCAATTGGGGGGGGGCGAAAGGCTCGGGTGGCCAGAAAGACAGCTTCTCCCAGCGCAGGGGCGCCGCGGCCTTCTCGGATCGAACGGACCCCAAGGTGACCTCGGTGACGACCGGGATGCCCGGGGGGATCGAGAATCGCTTCACCACCACACCTAGACGGTACGCCCCCAGCTCACGCCGGAACCCGGTCGCCGTTTCGGACTTAAAATCGAAGGAGTAGTTTTGCGAAGGAAAGGTGGTTTCCGGAAGGCGATCGGCACAGCCAAACACCCCTACCAGAACTATCGCTATGAAAAAGAATAGGGACTTGCCCATCGTTCCCCTCCCCAATCCGCAAGAGCAAAACGGGGGTAAGCCCCCAACCCAAGTAAGATCCGTTTAAAGAGTTCCTCGGGCCGTGGAAAGTAAAAACACTTTTAAGCTAACGAACTGCGTTATTTTATGTTAACGACGAAATCGGTTAACGTGATGTTATCACGTTGTTTTTTACGCTAGTTTCGGGGCGTTGTGAGTTTGCCGCACCGGCCGACGTCTTCACTCGGTGCCCGATTTGTTGGTTCACAAGATTTGGGAATTTGTTGTTGCCTCAAACGGTAAGCCGACGATATAACGCCTTTCTTTATAAAGCCTTAGGCAGAAGTATCAGGTAGGTAACGAAATGCGTCTCGGAATTTACGGTAAAAAAGTTGGCATGTCGCAGGTCTTCGATGAGGCCGGTGCGATTCACGCGGTGACGGTCATCGATACGACCGGCTGCCACATCACTCAGGTTAAAACGGCGGACAAAGAAGGTTACGCCGCGATTCAAATTGGAATTGGTGATCGCAAGCCACAGAACGTGTCGAAGGCGATCTCGGGACACATGAAGAAAGCGGGCGTAGCGCCGCGCATGGTTTTCCACGAAATTCGTTTTGAAGACACTCAGGACATGACCCAGTTCAAAGCGGGTCAGAAGCTGAATGCCACGATGTTTGAAAAGGGCGACATCATCGATGCGATGGGCGTCACCAAGGGCCGCGGTTTCACCGGCGTTATGAAGCGCCTGAACTTCCACGGTAAGCATGCGACGCACGGTACTTCTAAGTACTTCCGTCACGGCGGATCGAACGGCTCGAACACGTTCCCCGGCCGCGTACTGAAGAACAAAGGTATGCCGGGTCACTACGGCGACGAAAACGTCACCGTCCCGAACCTTAAGATTTTGGAAGTAAACGGCGAAGGCAACATCATTCTGGTCAAGGGGGCGATCCCGGGCCCGAACGGCGGACTCGTTTGTCTGCGCACCACCAAGCGTGTGGCGCCTCCGAAGCGTCCGCAAGGCCGCACGATGGCGAGCTAATCGCTCTCCACCGTCTCTAGTTTTAAAAGCCGGTCGGCAACCCCGACCGGCTTTTTTATTTTCTCCGGAATAGAGCTGACTTCATCAGCCGATCGGCTTGAAAATCCACCGGCTTTTTAATTTTGTCCTGCAACGTCCACTCCGACGAATCGAGGACATCGCGTAGCATCGGCAAGATCTCGCGCTCGTCCCACTCCGCGTAGTTGCAGGAAAAGAAGAGGTGCCCGCCCGGCGCGACCACGGCCGCCGCCTCGGCAATGAGCTCCGATGCCTCCTCTTCGAGCCGAAATACCTTTTTCCCATTGCGGGAAAAGCTCGGCGGATCCAACACGATCACGTCGTAGCGATCGCCGCGTTTTTCCGCCCGGCGCAAATGCTCGCGCGCATCGTCCGAAAAGAAACGGTGGTCCTTGGGTTCAAGCCCGTTCAGTTCAAAGTTCCGCTTTCCCCAGCTCAAATACTTTGCCGACAGATCGATATTAGTCGTCGAAACCGCCCCGTACTTAGCGGCGGTAACCGAGAAGCTGCATGTATACGAAAAAAGGTTGAGCAGCTTCTTGCCGCGCGCAAGCTCCGCGATGGAGCGCCGGTTTTCACGCTGATCCAAAAAGAGTCCCGTCATGAAGCTAGAGAATGGACGTACTTCAAAGAGCACTCCGTTCTCGGCGACCGCAAACGCTTCGGGGCTGGGCTTCCCGGCAAATGGTTCGACCGCCGCCACCTCTTCCGAAGCCGCGCCGGACCGATCCTTGGAGTACGCCTTCCGGTAAACACTACGGGCCCCGGTGGTGGCGAGTAGCCACAAGGCGGCTTCCTTTAAACTCTCGTCGTCAAAACCAAAATCATCGGGCCATACCGTAAATACGGCGACCGTGCCGAACTGCTCGGCCACTAACCCCGGCACCCCTTCGTCCGGACCACTCAAGAGTCGGAACGCGTTGGTCTGGGTGCGGAAAAATTCCTCGCGCAGCGGTTCGCGCACTAGCCACGCCTGTTCGAGATTTTTGATTAAAAAATTCACGCGCCGCTTTCGGTCAACGATACCAAATCCCACTCGTCGGGAAGCACGAGCTCGATACGCGTTTTGGTAGTCGGGTGATCGAACGATAGCCGCTTCGCGACCAACAGGATCTCCCCACGCCGCCGCGGCTTCGCACCGTAAAGCGTATCGCCGACGATCGGGTGGCCGATCTCAGAGAGCTGCTCGCGGATCTGGTGCTTGCGGCCGGTGCCGAGCACGACCTCAACCTTCGCTAAATCACCCGCCTGTTTGAGCACGCGGTAGTCGAGGCTCATGGATTTGGACTCTTCGGAAGCCGCCCGCTCTAACCGCTGGCCGTGCGCCGGGCTACCCTCCACCCACGCGTGGTAAACCTTTTCTACCGTCCGGTCCCGAAACTGCTCGGAGAGCCGGCTAGCCCCCTTGGAGGTCTTGGCGATGACCAGCACGCCGGAGACCGGCTGATCCAGCCGGTGGACGAGGCCCAGGAAAACATTGCCGGGCTTATGGTGCTTTTCCTTGAGGTGGGCTTTGGCCAGATCCAGGATGGTCGGCACCCCTTCGCGACCCTGCTGGCAGGGAATTCCCTGCGGCTTAAAGACGCCAAGCACGTGATTGTCTTCGTGAAGCACGCGAAAACCGTTGGCGCCTTCGCCAGGATAGTCGCCAAGAAATGGGGAAGGTGGGCTCATGTGCGAGGCCCATTCATCACGAACGGGGTGGCGGAATCAAGCCACAATCGGGTAAGGTGGCGCCACTTTTTATGTCTAGAGACCGCAAGCGCAAGCCACCTCCAATATCCTTGGCCAAAGGGCAGAAAACCGGACGACCCGGCGGACGCCCCACCGGCCCACGTAATGCCCGTCCCGAAGGAGGGCCCAAGCGTGGACCCGGCGGTCCACGCCCCCCGACGGGCGGCCCGCGCCATTTCCACGGACCCAAGCGCGAAGAGGGTCAGGGTAGCGGCAGAGGTAAGCCTCGGCATTTCCGTGGTCCTCGGGAAGACGGCCCAAGCGGCGGCCCCCGGCGCGACGATCGCGGACCCAAGACGGGCGGCGGTCCCAGACATTTTCAAACCGAGCGTCCGGAACACGGGCCATCCGCCAATAGCAAACCTCGCCGCTTTGAGGGACCACGCCCCGACGGCGGCCCTCGTCGCGACGACGATCGCGGCGGTTTCCATGGCGAGCGCGGCCCGAAATCGGGCGGCGACGGTAAACCGCGCCATTTCCGCGACGGACGCGGTGGCCAAACCGGCGCACGTCCGTTCCAACGCCACGGCGGGGGCGACGGAGAACGTCCGAGCCCCGAAGCCATGCAAAAGATGCTGGTCAACGCCGGCATTGATCTCGACGACCAGGCGCTAAAGCGGTTGTGGACGTTTCACAATTTACTGCGAGAGCGGAACCACGATCGCGATCTCACGCGTCTGATCGGTTTTCATACCATCGTCACGCGCCACTACATCGACTGCATGCTAATCGGAAAAATGTACGATCTGCCCTCGCCCCTCTTGGACGTCGGCACGGGCGCGGGTTTCCCCGGCATTCCGCTAAAGATTCAAAACCCGGATTTGGAAATCACGCTGGCCGAGCCCCGACCCCGCCGCGTGTTGTTCCTAAAGGAAGCGATCCAAAAGTTAGGTCTCCAAAAGACCGACGTTTTTGATCACAAAGTGGTCAGCCGCAGTTTCAAAAAGCCGGTCGACGCCGTTATCACGCGCGCGCTCGAAACGATGGACAAGACTTGTCTGCGAACTTCGGCTTGCCTCGGCGTGGGCGGCGAATTGATTCTGATGAAGGGGCCAAACGCCGACGAAGAGCTAAAGGAAACCCAAAAGCGCTTCGCCGGAAAATTCCGACTCAAGCTGGATGAGAGCTACGTGTTACCGGGCACTACCCACGATCGCCGGCTCATCGTATTGGAGAAGCTCACTCCGCCCGAAATCCCGCACGGCGCCGATGCCGCCGCTGAAGAAACGGAATGGGACGGGGATGCGGACGAAATTTAAAAAACTGGGCAATTAAAAGAAGCCATTGAACCGCGCGTTGCGGTACATGCCGCGATTGAACGCCGCATCGGAACGGGCCTGTAAGCGGTTCGCACGACCGTAGAAGCCGAAGAAGGCCGCGCGATTCGCCCGGAAAGCCAGACGACGCGCCCGACGGAACGCTACTGCACCGGCGCCGACCAGCAAAGGACGGGGGCGGTAGCCTCCACCATAGCCATATCCGCCGCCATAATTTCCACCGTATCCGCCGCCAACCACGTCGAGGTTTACACTAACGCTAAAGTCGCCGCCGCAGCTGTGCGAACCGCACGCGAAAGAGGCATCCGAAACCAGAACGGCCACTGCCACGAAAAGAACTGCCAAGTGCTTCATCAAAACTCCTATGTTCCCCCCTCGCCGAACGTTACGAACGGCGAGGCGAACCCGAACTGAGCAAATCCCTTGCCAACGATTTCTGGGCAGACCGTCGGAAAACCGCCAATTTATTGATTTCCATCGGTGACAAAAAACGGCCGCTCCGTGGCATAATGAAAGGATGAGTCGTAAAGCCCGCATTCAATCGTACGCTGAATTCTGGCCGTTTTACCTGCGCGAGCACGCCAAAGCATGGACGCGGCGGATACACGTGCTCGGCACGACGATAGCGATGGTGGTGGCGATTCACGCGGTAGCGATTGGCCGGCTCACCCAGCTTTGGAAGCCGCTGGTCATTGGCTACGGCTTCGCCTGGCTGTCCCACTTGTTCATCGAAAAAAACCGGCCGGCCACCTTTCAGTACCCGGCCTGGTCGTTCATTTCTGATTTTAGGCTCTGGTTTCTATTCTGGACCTTCCGCCTCGATGGCGAATTACGGAAAGCCGGGATTAAGTAAAGCGGCGTGAGTAGGCGATCGCCTTTCCTTCACGCTTAGCCCTCTCTTCGATACGCAGTAGCTCATTGTACTTCGCCGTGCGCTCGCCCCGACTGAGCGATCCCGTTTTGATCTGACCGCAGCCACTACCGACCGCTAAATGCGCGATCGTCGTGTCTTCCGTTTCCCCGGAACGGTGGGATACCACTGCCGACCAGCCGTTTTCACGGCACAACCGTAGCACCTGGAACGTCTCCGCCAGCGTCCCTACCTGATTCACCTTCACGAGAACCGCGTTGGCGGACTTCTCGCCGATACCTTTTTTTACGTACGTAGGCTGAGTGACGAAGAGATCGTCACCGACCAACTGCACTTTGGCGCCCACCATTGACGTCCATTCCTGCCAGCCGTCCCAGTCGTTCTCGTCCAGACCGTCTTCCACGCTGACGATCGGATAGTTTTCGATCCAGCCTTTCATGGTCTTCATCCAGTCACCGGCGGTCACGTTCTTGCCGCCAACCAGGTAACCCTTCGACGCCTTGTCGTAAAAACTAGAGGCCGCGCAGTCCAGCGCCAGCGCCACCTGCTTGCCCGGCTGGTACCCGGCTTTTTGGATGGCGTCGCAGATCACGTCGAGCGCATCGGAATTGGTCTTCAGGTGCGGCGCAAATCCGCCTTCATCACCGACCGAAGTCGACATCTTTTGACTGTGCAGCCGTTTCTTCAAATGCTGAAATACTTCGCAGCCCGCGCGCAGCGCTTCGCTGAAAGTTTCAAATCCGTGCGGCACGATCATGAACTCTTGAATCTCAAGTCCGTTATCCGCGTGCTGTCCGCCATTGATAATGTTCATCAGCGGCACCGGCAGCGACATCGCACTTTGGTTCACACCCATCCACGATCGGAAACACTGGTAGAGCGGCTTCTTCTCCGAGAGGGCGAAGGCCTGCGCCGCCGCCAGCGAAACGCCCAGCAACGTGTTGCCGCCCAAAGTTTCCTTCTGCGGAGTGCGGTCGAGTTCCAGCAGCCAGTGGTCGACTTCGGCAGGGCTGGAGACGGTCTTACCGACCAGTGCTTTCGCTACGATGGTTTCCACGTTCTTCACCGCCGCCAAGACGCCTTTGCCTAGGAAACGCGGCGAGCTTTCGTCGCGCAGCTCCAAGGCTTCCCGTTCCCCACGCGAAGCCCCCGACGGGACAATCGCCCGGCCCATCGATCCGTCGGAAAGGGTCATTTCCACTTCCAACGTCGGGTTGCCCCGAGAATCGATTACTTCACGACCACGCAACTCACGAATTTCGGACGCCACTCAAGACTCCTTGGTTGGCCGCTATCTTTAAGCAGTTTCGGCGTGCCGTAAACCAAAGAAAAAGCCCCGGGGCCATTTGGCCACGGGGCTCTTTTCGAATTAATTAGGGAGAAGCTTACTCTTTCTTCTCTTCGCGGAACTCGGCGTCGATGGGCTCTTCGCCCTTCTTCGCCGCACCTTCGGCACCCGCCTGCGGTTCGCCGGGCTGTCCGCCGGCCGCGGAGGTCTGCTTGTACATCTCCTCGGCAAGCTTGTGGGTCAGCGCGGTCAGCTTGTCCTGCGCCGCCTTCATCAGGTCCGCATCGTCTTTCCCGATGGCATCCTTTGCGTCTTTGATCAACCCCTCGACTTCCGTCTTGGTCGCGGCCGGCACTTTGTCGCCATTGTCCTTTAACAGCTTCTCGGTACCGTAGACCATGTTGTCGAGCGAGTTCTTAAGCGTAACGCGTTCACGCTTCTTCTTGTCCTCTTCCGCGTTCGTTTCGGCATCCTTCACCATCTTCTGGATGTCCGCTTCGTTCAGACCGCTGCTCGAGGTGATCTTGATCGACTGCTCTTTGCCGGTCGCCATATCCTTGGCGCCGACGTGAACGATACCGTTCGCATCGATATCGAAGGTCACTTCAATCTGCGGTACGCCACGCGGCGACGGCGGCATGCCCGTCAGCTGAAACCGAGCAAGCGTTCGGTTGTCGTACGCCATCTCGCGTTCGCCCTGCAGAACGTGAATCTCTACCGTCGTCTGAC